>DYSM01000011.1 GCA_020718265.1 Draconibacterium orientale
TCATCGGCTTATTTTTGATGTCCTATTTTACCGTAGCATTTGCACGTAAAGCATTGAGATAGAATATTTTACTTAGATTATTGAATTTTTTAGTTTGAATAAAAATATGCCCGAGCAAGACAGATATTATAACAGAGAACTCAGTTGGTTGTCCTTCAATCGTTTAGTTTTAGAACAAATGAAAGACAAGAGCCTGCCGCTGTACGAACGCATCAAATTTATGGCAATATATTCGTCAAATTTAGACGAATTTTATCGCGTACGCGTAGCGTCGTATCAAAGTTTAATGGAATTGCACTCCACTCATATTGAGCATCTTGATTACTCTCCGCAACACATTTTGGACGAAATCAAAAAAGAAGTCAATAGTCGAGAAATTGAGTATGAAAAAACGTTTTACGAAGATATTTTGCCTGAGCTTAAACAAGCCGGATTAGTTCTGCATCAAAATCAAAAACTTGGTCCGGAGCATCTTAGCTTTCTCAAAGATTATTTCATGAACGAAATAATGCCGGAAATTCAACCGGTTTTGCTGTCCACAAAAGGCGATGTTTTGTCGTTTTTGCAAGACAATGTGATTTACTTGGCAATTCGGATGCAAAAAAAACGTCCGTCCCATGCCGACAAAGAATATTACGCAGTCATCAAAGTGCCCACACACCATCTAACGCGCTTTGTGAGAGCACCTAAACTAAAAAAACGTTACTTATTTTTCTTTTTGGAAGATATAATTCGACATAATTTAGACCTCATTTTTCCCGGTTTTATCATTGAAGACGCTTACACGATCAAAGTTTCGCGCAACGCGGATTTGATGATTGAAGACGAATTTTCGGGAAATTTGCTCGACAAATTACGAAACAGTTTACGCCAACGTAAAACCGGATTTCCGGCTCGTTTCATGTACGACCGTAAAATTCCGGACGAAATGCTTGCAGTTCTGAAACTTGCATTCAATATTGACGAAAGTGATTTTATGCCTGTCGGGCGGTACTTGAACATGAACGATTTTTTCGACCTGCCAAATCCTGTCGGTAAAAAATTCGAACTTGCACCGGTTAAACAATTGCGCGACCCGTATTTGGACAGTCAAGATTCCATTTTGACTGCCATAAAAAAGAAGGAAGTGTTGTTGCATTTTCCGTATCAAACATACGATTATGTGCTGCGTTTTTTCAATGAAGCCGCGCTCGACCCCGATGTGGAAGAAATTAAAACCACACAATACCGCGTGGCAACCAACTCCGCAATCGTAAATGCGTTGATAACTGCAGCGCGCAACAACAAGAAAGTTACTGTGTTTGTGGAAGTTAAAGCTCGATTTGACGAAGCTGCAAACATCAAATTCGCAGACCAAATGCGCGAAGCCGGCATACACGTCATTGCAAGTATTCCGGGTTTGAAAGTGCACGCAAAAGCTGCAATTGTAGTCAAACGAAATCGTCGAAAGAAAAACGGACACGAAACTCTTGCTTTTGTGAGCACCGGAAATTTCAACGAAAAAACTGCAAAACAATATTCCGATAAAGGCTTTTTTACGTCTGACCCGCGCATTACCAACGACTTAGAGAAATTATTTTTGTATCTCGAAACACCAATTGAACGCTATAAATTTAAACATATCCTTGTTCCGCGTTTCAATATGATTGAGCAAATTAAATCAAAAATAAAACGTGAAATAAAGAATGTACAAGCAGGTAAAAAAGGCTATATAATTCTGAAAATGAATAGTATAGAAGAGCAAGACATGATTGAAGCTCTCTATGAAGCCGGACAAGCGGGTGTGAAAATTGACCTTATTATTCGCGGCATTTGCTGCCTGCGCCCCGATATGCCGTTCAGCCCGAACATCACCGTTACACGTATTGTGGATAAATACCTTGAACATGCTCGCGTGTACGCTTTTTTTGACGACGGAAATTGGGATGTTTATATTTCGTCTGCCGATTTTATGAACAGAAACTTGCACAGACGTGTAGAAACAGCCGTGCCAATTTTCGATAAAAAATTGAGAACTGAAATTATTGAAGTCTTAAAACTACAACTTAAAGACAATACAAAAGCTCAGAAATTAGATAAAAATATTTGTAATGTGCCCAAGAAAAAAAGCAAATCCAAAGACGAACCGGAATATCGCGGGCAAATTGACACGTATTTGTTTTTGGAGAAAAAAAATTTGATGCAGGAGTAATGTCTTATTTCAGATTTAAGACAACAAAACATAAAGCATTGTATATCTATATTTTACAAATCGAATATGTAATAATAAATATTCGGTTTAATATAAATTGTGGCTCTTACAAAGTGCTTGTAAGAAAACTCATAACATGTTGAAATTCTATACTATATAGCGAAATCTCGTTCCGAATGTTTTTATAAATTCTGTTGAAATTCAATTGAAACTATTAAAAAACAACTGAATGACTACTTTATGACTACTATATGACAAAACATTCGATTGAAAAAATGACAATAAAATTCAGAATTTCAAACGTTTACCCGTTTTCTTACAAACACTACAAATTATCGAATCGAATTGCAAACACCACAATATCGTCAATTTGTTCTCCTGTGCCTTTCCAATCCAAATAAACGCGTTCAATATGGGCTTTTTGCTCAGGCAAACTTAAATGATTGATATTCAATATCATATCTTTAAAGTTTTTCATCATAAATTTCTTTTCGTCCGGTCCGCCAAATTGGTCTGTATAACCGTCAGAGAGCATATAAAGCACATCTCTGTTCTGAATTTCAACAACTTGCTTCGTAAACGCGTCTTTCATTTTAGCGTAATGTCCAACGGGCATTCGGTCGCCTTTAAATGTGAGAACCTCGCCGTTACGCACGAGCAGAAGCGGATTATATGCACCTGCAAACTCAATTATTTTTTGCTCCGGGTTCCACGAAATGACAACCATATCGATGCCGTCTTTGGTATCCTCTTCGGTTAAATCGGCATGAAAACCACCTAAAATATTCTCTCGCAACGCATTAAGAATTTTATCGGGTTCCGTAATGCCTAACCGATTCACAAGTTCATTCAAAAAAGACATGCCAAGCATACTCATAAATCCGCCCGGAACACCGTGTCCCGTGCAATCCGCAGCAGTTGCTATGATTTTGTTATCTATTTTTGTAATCCAGTAAAAATCGCCCGACACAATATCGCGCGGTTCGTACATCACAAAGCTTTCGGGAAAATAACGTTTTATCAATTTTTCGGGTGGTAAAACTGCACGCTGAATCTTCTGTGCATAGCGAATGCTGCTGGTGATGGACTCGTTTTTCTCTTCGATAATTTTTTTTTGACTCACAACTTCGCTCGTCCGCACCTGAACTGTATCTTCAAGTCGCTCGTTATAATCTTTCAATTGAACAACAAGTTCTTCTAATTGAATATTTTGCTCCAAAATAGTTTTTCCCTGCAGATAACTTTTTATGGCTCCTCGCACGGTAAGGTTCAAATCCGTTTCGTCCCAAGGTTTTGAAATGAAACGATATAAGCCCGCATTGTTCAACGCACGACCAACCGCAGCCGCATCAGCTTGTCCTGTAAGCATGATATTGTGCGTTCTGTGCAGTTTTTGATGTACGAACGTAAGTAACTCATCGCCTTTCATGCCCGGCATAATTTGGTCGGAAATGACAACAGGCAAATCGGTTTTGGCATCAATAAGTTCGTTCACAATTTCCATTGCTTCCTCGCCGCTCTCGGCAACTTCGATGCGGAAATCATTTCCAAATTCGCGCTTCAACTGGGCACGAAGTCCAGTGAGCACAACGTGTTCATCATCAATACAAAGTATAGCCGGTTTGGACATTTCAACAAATTTTATAGTGTGTGATACAAAAATCAGACCTTTTTTAAACGTTCAACGCCAGAATCTATGGCTTCAAACAGGTCTTCGTTTTCCCAAGGTTTTGGCAAGAATCGGTGCAAGTTTGCGTCCTTTCTTGCGCGTGCAACTGCATTTGCATCTGCCTGTCCGGTGAGTAAGATTTTAATTGTATGCGGAAAACTTTTCTGAACATTTATTAAAAACTGGTCTCCGCGCATTTCCGGCATCAGCCAGTCAGATACAATTATCACAGAATCAATGCCTTCCGAAGCAAAAGACTCCAAAATTTCCATACCTTCAGCCGGACTTTCGGCAAACTCATACAAATATGTATTTCCGTAATGCTCCTTTAACTGCGAACGCATTGATTGAAGTATAACTGCTTCATCATCAACACACAATATTGCTGTTTTTAAATTCATACTTTACTTAATTACAACTGAAACTAACTTAGCGGAAGTTTAACATAAAAGGTTGTTCCTTTACCTATTTCCGAATCGAAATATAGTTCACCTTCATGTCTTTCCACAATTTTTTTGACGATATCTAACCCTAAGCCCGTACCTTCGCCTGCTGCTTTGGTTGTAAAAAAAGGTTCAAAAACCCGCGAACGTATTTCTTCGGGAATTCCTGTGCCTGAATCTTTAACGGAAACTATTACAAAATTTCCTGATTTTTGTGTTTTGAATGTCAAAGTCCCTTTACCGCTCATGGCTTGTATCGAATTGTGTATCAGATTAGTCCAAACTTGGTTGAGCTGGTCGGGAAAACAACTGACTTCCGGTAATTCTTCAAATTCTTTCTCAATAATAATTCCTTGTTTAAGTTGATTGTGATAAATTGTAAGTACTGTATTTAAACCTTCTGTAATGTTTGCTATAACTTTCTCTTCGGAATTGCCTGTGTGTGAGTAACTTTTGAGTGCATAAATAATTTTTGCGGCTCTATCCACAGCAGTTTTGATGTTTTCGCTGTTTTTGGTTTGAACTGCCAGAAAATATGCCGTTTGTAAAATTAAGTCAAGATGCTCATTTTTAAATAGTTCTATATATTTATCGAAATTGTCATGAACTCCAATATCTACTAATGTTTCAGCAATTTCATCATTTTTATCAATATTATCGTTCTCAAGTTCCGACGCTATTTTGCGTTTAATTGTTCGTTCCTCACGCGATGTATAGTGTGATGTATTTTTTGAGCCTTCATTTATCATTTCAAGAAATAGATTTAACTGCTTGGTTTCCAGCTTCTGAATTAGCGAAGGCAGTAATACAATTGTTTTTGCGGACGAATCTCTGACCGTTCCGATAGACGATTTTATTGCACCCAGAGGCGTATTCAATTCATGCGCAATGCCGGCTATTAGCTGTCCGAGAGATGCCATTTTTTCCGATTGAACAAGCTGCGACTGGGTTGAGCGCAAATTTTCAAGTGTAGCGTGCAACTCTGCATTACTCTCATTAAGTTTATGTGATTGAACCTCAATTTCATAGTTCTGAATTTCGAGCATTCTGTGCTGTCTGCGCTTAATTCGGTAACTTCGGAACACAAAAAAAGTGAGTAACAAAATTACAGCTGCAATACCCATAGCAACGGTCAGTGCAAGTTCTCTGTTTTGCAGAAGATGCTCCAACGCATTGAGTTGATTTTCCTTTTCACTCAAATTTATTTCTATCTCTGAAAGGTAGGCTTGTCTCATCAATAACGTGTCTTCCAACGCTTTACGCTCCGCTCGTAACGACGTATTATCGCGCAAAGTAGAATCGTAAGCCGAATGAATTTTGGTATTTTCCTCTCGTAAATTTAGATATTGATGTTGAATTTCTTTCAATTTTATGGATTGCTCATCAGGCGGCACACCTTGATTTATCTTCGCAACAATTTGGTCAAAAGGCAACCCTATAAGCGAGCGAAATTTTTTAGCGTCGGCAGAATTTTCCAGTGAAGCATAACATTTACTCAAATTTTCCAAACTTTTATCCGTTTTATCGCGGTTCTGTATCTGAATCGCAAAATTTAATGAGAACATATAATATTCCAACGCTTCTTTCGGTTTCCCAATTTGCATGTAAATTTGCCCAATCTTATCGGCTGTTCCAATTGCATGTTTCTCGGGCGAACTGCCCTGCATGGTATATTCCAACGCCTGTTTGTAATACAAAACTGCATCAGCCAACAAACTTTGTTCGTAATAACAATTGCCTAAAGCATTGCATAAAACACGCGAATTGTATTTTGAATTGCTAATATTTAAACCTTTTTTGTAAAGTTCGATAGCTTTTTCGTATAGCTTACCCCGCGAATAAATATACCCTGCTTCGTAATATTCAAGTGCGTCGTTTTTGCGTTCCGCAAGGGCTATATGCTCATCCACAAGTACTTTGTCTGCCGTCGAAAGCTGTGCAGACAACCGAAATGAAAAGAAAATCAAGAACAAAATTATAGCCCAATTGGTACGCATAAACTTTTTCTTAACAAAGTGCTAAAATAATGCCGGTTTTAATTAAAAAAGAAAAAAGAACATCCGATTGCTTAGTAACTTGACTAAAAATATAGTTCAAAAGACACCGGCACAGATTTTGATTAAGTTTTGATGAAATAATGACTTTGCAGAATGATAATAGACTTTGTGTATTTATTTATTAGACAAAAAATTAATAATTAGACAATATTCCGGTAAAACCGATACAAATTCAGTTGCGAAAATTCAATATGAGACCAAAATACACTTAACTCGCTGAGATTTTAATATTCAGAACAAATACAGAGTTCGGCGTTAGAAATTAAAAAAACAAGATAGACTCAAACTACTATAATTACCTGATAATCAGACGAATGAAATTCAAACAACAAATGGTTTGAGATTGCCAAAAGAAGAAATATTTACTAACAAACTTAAAATCAGCAACTTACAAACCAACAAATCAAAGGCTAAAACCACAGACATCAAAAAGAACAAATACGTTTACAAGTTTACACATGTAAACAATGAGAACAAACAATCAAAGATTCTGAATGTGTTTAGATATAATAGAAAGATTTCATATTAGGGTAAATTATTATAAGTTTCACAAAATCAAAAACATACAGCACTTTTGTAAAGTATTAATTTAAGAATATCGAAGCAAAGAGCTTAAAATAAGTAAAATTCCACTGTTTTTTATTCGTATATTATTTACTATCAGATTTTTAAATCAGCTTATTTAAACAATATATTAGAAGATAGTTGCAATCTATTGTTTAACAATCTTCTATACAATAAACTGTGTTGAGTAGGCAAAGATTCGCAACGAGTGAAAATTCAGCTCAAACGAGCATTAAAGTTCAATAAATTAAGGTATTGCGTAGGTTATAGAATAGCTGTGTCTTATTTAAGACAAATATTGGTTTCTATCGCTCATTTTCAAGATAATGCCCCGAAAAAGTAACGAGAAGTGTTTGGGTTTCATTGATTTTGAAATCATTAAACTCCAAAGACGCAAATCAGACAACCCTTGTTTACATCGTCTGCGCATAAATGCTCCCCAATGCAGCAGGACTTAATTCATCCGCAAAATAAATAGTCGTTAAAAATACAACTCTAACATCCGGAATGTAACCAATAAACACCTAAGGTTACACAACTCATACTGCAATTCAGAAATCGAACATTAACGTAAACACACAATATCCCCTATTTATCGAAAAATAGCTTGTTTACAATTGTAACCACATTTGTAAACAAGCTAATATTATGTTTTATCGTTTTTTACCGGTAAAAATTAATTCGGAATAATTGTTACAAAAATCTGTCTGTATAGCAAAGTATATTCAACTGCAAAATAGACTGTTAATAACTATGTTGATAAAAAAAGTAAACTACTCTTGGATAAATAAAAGCAAAGCTGTATATTTGCGTAACCCCAAAAAATCAAGTTTACAGACTAAATATTAGCCAATGAGAGACAGAATTGAGAAGATAATAGAGTCGGAAGGCTTAACTTCGTCAAGATTTGCTGAAATTTTAGGAATTCAGCGTTCAAGCGTGTCGCATTTTCTTAACGGACGAAACAACCCCAGCCTGGAAGTTGTACTCAAAATATTAGGTTCTTTTCCGAATTTGAGTTCGGAATGGTTACTCTTCGGAACAGGTCAAATGTACAAATCTGAATTGTCCGGCAACAACATGCAAACCGACATGTTTACAAACGTAAACACATTTGTAAACAGTATTTCAACGCCAAATAACACGACAGACGAACCGAATGTTACAGAAGTAATAAAGATATTAACGGAAACAAAAGATGAAGTCGAAGAGACAAATGTAACCAACCAACCTATCATAGTAAGTAATAAGAGTATCTCGGAAAAAACGGAATTTGAACAAGCGGAATTATTTAAAGCATCGGATTCGCAAATATCGGCTGATGAGGTCGTTCCGCAAGTTGTTGAAAAACAATCAGAAGAATCATCTCAAAATTCTAAAGATGCTCAACCGATAATTAAACAGAAAAATCCCGAGGCAGAAGTTCGCATTCAAACTCCAACTGAACGAATTATTATTCTAAATTCGGACAGAACGTTTACTGAATATTTTCCAAGTAAATAAAACACGGCATATTGTAAGGTTAAAAATACTTTTTATAGCTAACCTACTGATAATCAATCTATTAAAATCTGACAAAAGTAATTCAATATAGAATGACGTTAAACTTATGGAGTTAAATGTTGAAAATTGTTTTACAGTTTAAAAATTAAGCTGCTGAGATTTTAATATTTTCGTTGAATGTTCCGTGTTATCCGAATATCAAAAAATATCCGAGTTAAACAAAATTCGGATATTTTTTTGTTTATATCATTCTAATTTCGGACATTTGTATAATATTTAACCACACAAAGTAAACAAAACTTTACACCATGCCGAGACAAAGTTTAGCCGTAACCGGATTGACACCGGAGGAAATGAAAACCTATTTACACAGTGATTTTGCTTACAAAAGAGGCTTGAAATTGTTCGCAGTTTTCTTGATTTCAAAAGGTTGGAGCGCCAGAAAATTGGAGGAAATTTTTGAGGTTAGTTTCAAACAAATTACAACGTGGGTGCACGAAGTGAACGAACGAGGAATTGAAGGAATTGAAGAAAAATCAAAATCCGGAAGAACGCCCAAACTTACCGCCGAGGAACGAGAAAGCCTGAAGACCGTAATAATGAAAACCTCACCGAAGGCGCACGGATTTGACGAACTGATTTGGAAAGGAGAAGTTGTGGGAATGCTGATTCAGCAAAAGTTTGGAGTAAGCTATAAGAAAGCACAAATTTATAACATCATCAACGCGTTGAATATAGAATTTATCAACGGAGCATGGGTTGAGAAGCAATCTTAGCAGAGCCGCGCTGAGAAGCACGGCTTTGCTAAGATTCTGACTCGCCAAATATTTTTGAAAGTTCGGTTTCTGTTTTGTTCAGTTTGCGTTTGCACAAATCGAGCAATTCTACAATGCGCTTAACTTTTTGAGCAAGCTCGTCAATATCGGTAGCATCTCCGTTCAATTCGGCGAGCAACTTTTCGATTTCGGCAACGGCTTCGTTGTATGACAATTTAAGATTCGCCATTATAGAATTATGATTTTTGACTAAACGGAATCAGATTTATGTCCAAGCCCGTATCAATCATATAATCTTCGATGTCTTCTTCCATGTCCACATCGTTTTCGTCGTAATGCCAATTGATTACAACTTCGCCGCCGTTGTCCTCATAATCTTTGAGCACATTGAGCAGATCCAGAATACTTCGGGAAGTACTGGTATTAAAGTATGTGAGCTTAATGATGAAGGCAATCGGTTTTTTGACTTCGCCCGTGTATGTTTCCAACCATTGAATTAAGGGTTTGTAAAACTCCACGGTATCTTCAAGAAACGACTCTCCGGAGATTTCGCACATCCCGTTTTGGGCATTGAAATTTACCGAAGGGATGAAATAATCTTTGTGGGAACCCTGTATGACTATGTTTTCCATTGATTATTGTATTATATTTATTTATCTATTCTTACTCCTATTGAAAAAAATGATGTTTCTTCGTCTATCGGATTCACCTCAATATCAAGTGGGTTTGCCGATGTCAGTGCTACGGTAATTAAACCGATATGTGCATTTCCTTTTTCGCCTTGCGGGCGGCGACGTTCGTCGCGTTTATATTGTCGAAGGCTTTCGCGGTCGAGCGAATTGATATACTCGCTTTTTTCCAAAATTGGGATGATGAATTCGTTGTTCACGGGATTTCCGGTGATGAGCAAAAACGCATCGTCAAATTCCTTTAGTATCAAAGATCCCATGCCTATTTCGCGGTTGTCATTCATCTTTACTTTTACGGCAGAATAGTAGGAAATGTTTTGCGAAAGTTCAAAAAATATTTTAAACAATTTTTTTACCGAATTTGCATCCGCGAAACTTTCCATCGTATTGATATAATCGCCGATGGATGACAGAATGCGCTCGTCAATTGGTCCTTTGTAAGAAAGCTTGACTTCTTCCTCGAACATTTGAGCACTGAATCCGGTATTTCTTACAACTGACATGGTTATTCTTCGTGTTTGTTAATTCTGACGGCAACGATGTAAAATAGTTTTTCGTTTTCCAAAGGCACAATCTTGTAATCCACAGGCGAACCTGCAGTGAGTGCAACTTGTATTAACCCAATGTTACCGCCGCCTTTAGCACCTGCCGGTAATTTCCGCATCAAGCGTTTGTATTCGCGCAACTCCTCGCGGTCTAAGTTTTTAATTTTTTCGCATTTTCCCGAAATTTTTTCTGCTTGAGTATCCGTTACCATATTTCCGGTACAAAAAACAAAATGAGAATCAAACTCTTGAATCGTCAATGTTCCGACACCGGCTTCCTCTCCGCGCCGATTTACTTCTTGTTCGGCGGAGTAATAGGAGATATTTTGTGCTAATTCCAGAAATATTTTGAACATTTTTTTATTCACTGACGGGCTGTCCGACAGAGAATATTCAATATTTTTAGCCAGCACGGACAAGACCTGACCGTCAAAAGGACCTGTGTAAGAGACACTTACACTGTTCACATTCATCGTATTTATTAAATCATGTTTCGCTGACATTCTTATATTTTTTGCTTAATTTGTAAAAAATCATGCTGCTTCGCTATAACTCTCAGCAAACAAAAGTAGATAAACTTTTTGAAAATGTAAAGTTTTTTTATCTCAATTTGCAAAAAGTATGCAAAAGAGGTATAAATATTAAAAATAATTGACTTTTTTTTAAGCAAATTTCAGAGATGCCTAAAATTCGCAAAAAAAAATGTAATTTTGCAAAAAAAGTTTAGCATGGAACAACACAAATCCGGTTTTGTAAACATCATCGGAAATCCGAATACCGGCAAATCGACCCTGATGAATGCGTTCGTGGGTGAAAAAATTTCGATTATAACCTCAAAGGCGCAAACGACACGGCACCGCATCAAAGGTATTGTAAACGGCGACGATTTTCAAATCGTTTTTTCCGACACGCCCGGCGTGCTGAAACCGCATTACGAGCTACAAAAATCTATGTTAGCCTTCTCAGAATCGGCACTTTCGGACGCCGATGTCATAGTTTATGTAACGGATGTGTTTGAAACATTCGACAAAAATTCGGAATTTTTAGAAAAAGTAAAAAAGGCGAACATCCCTACTCTATTGATTTTAAATAAGATAGATAAATCTGACCAAGAACGTCTCGAAAAACTTGTAGCAGAATGGCGCGAACGTTTGCCTGAAGCAGAAATTTATCCGGCATCGGCTTTGGAAAAATTTAATGTAGATATTATCTTTAAACGCATCCTCGCGCTACTGCCCGAGTCGCCGCCTTACTTCCCAAAAGACCAATTTACCGACCGCTCAGAACGTTTTTTTGTTACGGAAATTATTCGTGAAAAAATACTGTTGAATTACCAAAAAGAAGTGCCGTATTCGGTTGAAGTTGAGGTTGAAGAATTTAAGGAAGAAACGGATATTATTCGTATCAGAGCAATAATTCACGTAAACAGCCCTTCGCAA
The DNA here is from genome assembly GCA_020718265.1 of Draconibacterium orientale. Classification (GTDB taxonomy): domain Bacteria; phylum Bacteroidota; class Bacteroidia; order Bacteroidales; family JAADGE01; genus DYOJ01. The sequence continues at coordinate 11,877 of DYSM01000011.1, forward strand.
AAAGGCATCATAATTGGTCATAAAGGCTTAATGCTCAAACGAATAGGCACAGATGCGCGCAAAGATATTGAAGCATTCTTCGACAAACACGTTTTTATTGAAATTTATGTGAAAATTACAAAAGATTGGCGCGACAGCAAGGACAAACTCCGCCGTTTCGGATACGATGAGTAAATTCTAAAAACGTTCAAACTAATTGATTTTCAATACGAAAATGATATTTAGTATATTTCTGATAGGTCTCAGCCTTTCGTATGACGGCTTGGCGTGTCCGTTGCAGGCGGCGCGCTTATGACGGGAAATAAAACCAAAAATGCGTTGAAAATCGACTTAGTTTTCGGCGTATTTCACTTCATTATGCCGCTGCTCGGGGTTGGCTCGTCGGGCACACTTTTAAGCGTTATATAGCGGATTTTGACCATTGGGTTGCGTTTAGTTTACTTTTCGGAATTGGCGCAAAAATCGTTTACGACAGTCTGCGCTCACGCAACGATGACAGCGAACCGAAGAATATTATGAATAACGTAGTGTCATGTCAAGCTTCAAATGACGCTACATTGTCCTACGGACGAATGCAGGTCAGTAGAGACTTTCCATCGTCCGATAGGACATGGAAACGTCAGAAGAGACTTGACATGACAGTAGTGCTTGCCGGTTTGGCTTTTGCTACAAGTATTGACGCTCTGATTGTCGGTATCAGCTTGGGTTTATTAGAGTTAAATCCTGTTCATGGCTGCGGGAATTATAGGATTTACTGCACAGGTTTTATCGCTTTCTTAGGCGTTGTTTTTAGTAAGCTCTTGTCGAAAAAATTCAGTAACCATGTTCAAATTTTTGGCGGAATTATTTTAATTTTAATCGGCGGCAAAATTCTTTTTGAACATTTGAATTAAAAAATTGAATAAAAAAGCCGTTACTAATGCAACGGCTTTTTTTTATCTGTAATTGATTTCAATTTTTATATCCAACGTATGTATGAAAAGTCTTGACGGTGAGGCAAATCCTTGTTTTTCGGGAACATTCGGAATGCAAAATCGTAGTTTCCGGGTCGCGGCGGATTTATCACAATGGAGTAATGTGCGCGTGTGCCTTCGGCTTTTTCGTATTCCAATTTCTCAATTTTGATGACATTCTTTTGTCCGTCCAAGTCGGATTCCGTAACGACCATTTCGACACCGATATTTTCGTGCGCAATTTCTTTCAAATCCAAAACCAATTCGCCATAATACTTTTCGCCGGGAACAAGTGGGTCTTTTACCGGGTCGGAAAGGTGTAGTTCAACTACTTCAATATCATTCCATTTGCTGGTAAATTTACGTTTCCAAGCTGAAATTTCGTTGGCTTTTTTGAAATTTTTCTCGTTTACTACATGAGTTCTTGCGCGTAATTTCCCGTAAAACCGTTCGTTATAGTCGTCAATCATACGTTTGGTTGTAAATTCCGGCGCAATTTCAGCAACACAACGGCGTACGTATTGTATCCAATTTTTGGACATTCCATTTTCATCTCGGTCGTAATACAGCGGTATGATTTCGTCTTCCAAAATTTGGTAAATCATCTCAGCATCAAGGTTGTTTTGCATGTCTTCGTTTTCGTACGTGCTCTTTTCCGGCAAAGCCCAACCGGCACCTTCGCGGTAGCCTTCGCACCACCATCCGTCGAGTACGCTGAAATTCATGACACCGTTCATTACAGCTTTCATACCGCTGGTTCCCGACGCTTCGAGCGGACGTGTTGGTGTATTGAGCCAAATATCAACGCCTTGCACAAGTTCTTTGGCAAGATTCATATTGTAATTTTCCAAGAAAAGAACTTTACCGTAAAATTCAGGCCGTTTTGAAATTTCAGTAATTTCTTTGATAATTGCTTGTCCGCCTTTGTCTGCCGGATGAGCTTTTCCTGCAAATAAAAACTGCACCGGACGATCGGTATTGCTTACTATTTTTTTGATGCGTTCGATGTCCGTGAAAAGCAATTTTCCGCGTTTGTATGTTGCAAAACGTCTTGCAAAACCGATGGTCAGCGCATCCGGGTCAAGCGCGTTTTTAACTTGAACAATGTATTTCGGATCATCATTTCGCATAATTTTAGGGTCATCTAATCGACCTTTGATATACTCAATGAGGCGTTCTTTTGCAGATTTTCTGATTTTATAGATTTGTTCATCGTTCAGATGATTAACCTTTGTAAAATCAATGTTTCCGTTGGCATCCGTGAGTACTTTTTGCCACGCTTTGGATGTCCAAGTTTTGTCGTGTACGCCGTTGGTAACGTAGCCAATATGAAGCTCTTCGGGGAAATAGCCTTCCCAAAGTGTCGGGAAAATATCGCGTTTGGTTACATCGCCGTGCAAACGGCTTACTCCGTTGATTTCTTGCGAGATATTTGCAGCCAAAACGCTCATCGAAAACTCTTCGCCAACTTTATTCGGCACAGCTTTTCCGAGATTCACAAATTCCTGCCAACCGATACCGAAACGTTCCGGATAATGTCCCATGTAGGTCATAATCATGTTCTCGTCAAAGGCATCGTGTCCGGCGGGCACAGGTGTATGTGTTGTAAATAACGTAGAAGCGCGCACAACTTCTAAGGCTTCAGTGAACGATAATTTGTAGTTATTGACCAAATAATTAATGCGTTCAAAGCCGATAAATGCGGCATGACCTTCATTACAATGGTAAACTTCTTGCTGATATCCAAGTTTTTGTAACACACGAATACCGCCAATACCAAGAATCATTTCTTGTTTCAAGCGATGTTCGTTGTCCCCGCCGTAAAGTCTGTACGTAATCAGGCGGTCTTCTTCGCGGTTGTCCTCTCGGTCGGTATCTAAGAGCAACAAGTCGATTCGACCGACGTGTAATCTCCATATTTGCGCATTCACGATACGTCCGGGAAAAGCAACTTGAATGACAAGCACTTCGCCTTTTTCATCTTTGATGATTTCGGCAGGAAGTTCGTTGAAACGTTGCGATTCGTAAACCGGATTTTGCTCGCCTTGCGCCGTAATTTGTTGTGTAAAATAGCCTTGACGATAGAATAAACCTACGCCGACCATGTTATAATTGGAATCGGAGGCTTGTTTCAAATAGTCGCCGGCAAGAATACCGAGACCGCCCGAATAAATTTTAACGATGTTTGCCAAGCCAAATTCCATGCTGAAATATGACACGGTTGGCAATTCCGGATGGTGCGGCGTGTCCATATAATCGCGGAAACGCTTATAGACTCGTTTGTATTTTTGGACAAAATTATCGTCGCGTTCAAGAGCACTGAATCTTTCATAACTAACTGTTTTTAAGACAGCTATTGGGTCGATACATGCTTCTTTAACCGTTTTTTCGGCAATTTCCCGAAATAAATCAACAGCTTCGTAATCCCAAGCCCACCAAATGTTCTTGGCAATTTCTTCCAAGCCTTGTAACTTACCGGTAACTTCCGGTTTCACGGATAGCGTCCTCCAGACGGGTTTGTTACTTTTAAAGGTTTCAACTTGCTTAAATTTGCTGCGTGCCACGCCCGGAGCAATGGAGGCTCTCACTTCCGGCTTGATATTTTCCGAAACTTTTGAAAACATCTCATAAAGTTCGGGCAAAAGCGTGTCCCAAGTTGCTTTTTTGGCAATGTCGTGGGCGCGTTTTCGTATCTCAATTCGTTCTGAGTTTGAGTAATTCGTGTAACTTTCGATTATCTCAACAAGTTCGTTTATCACGTCTAAATCGTTATCATCGGTGCGGTGCATGACACGAATACATTTTTCGTCGCGAAAACCTTCGTTCAAAAGCCACGAACCTATACCTGTCGCATCGGTAGTTACCGCCGGAATGCTCAATGCAAGTGTTTCTTGCACGGTATAACCCCACGGCTCGTAATACGCCGGGAACACGCCACTGTCAAAACCAATTAAGAAATCAAGATATTTTATATTGAAAATTTCGTCATGTCCGTCCAAAAACGCAGGAACATAAATAATTTTCAAGTCGCTTTCCGGACTGTTTTTTACATTTTTACGACGAAGCGAAGCCAAAATAGGGTCAAAATCTTCGTTATGTAATTCGTGCGACAAAAATGAGTCGCCGATATGTTCTACACTGTTGTTTTCCAATTTTCGTTTCAACGATTTACGAGGTCCGTAAATATTACTCGGAACGAGAATAAAGAAAATCACTTTTGCTCCTAACTTTTTATCGGACAAACGCTTGAAAGCTGAAGTTAAAAGTCCGAATCCTTTATTATAATATTCATAAAGTCCGCTTGTGAACACGAATCTTGTATCTTCCGGAAGTTCCTCGTTGAGCATTGCTTGGGCGACTTCTCGAATGCGCGCACGCGATTTTTCACGTTTTTCTTGAATAACATCATCGGGCACAAGAATATGCTTATCATAACCGTTGGGCGTAATTATGTCCGGGCGTTTGCCGTTAAAAATTTCGCAATGTTTCGCTGTAAATTCACTGATTGCGGTAAAATAGTCGGCGTTCTCGGCAGCTTTTTTTTCCAAAGAATGATTTGCGGAAATTCCGTATTCATTCGTTTTGGTATGCACATCAACACCTTCGAGGCTATTATGGAATCGTTCGCCGTTTTCGGCAAGTGTACGTGCAACGATTGATGCGTGCGCCGTAAAAACAGTTGCGACCTGGGCGACCCTGTCTTTCAAATACAGCACGCCTGTTCCGGTGTTCCAATCGTGAAACTGAGCAACAGCACGCGTTTCAGGATTAAAATAAAGTTGCGAAAATCCGTCAATGGTTTTTCCGACTGCATATCCGAACGTTGCAGGCTCTATGTAGTCCCACTGCCCCATTAAGGAATTTAGCCCGAATTTGTTCCAAAAATCTTTAAATATTTCGTCTTTATGTGCAATAAAAGCAGAAAAATCAATTAGGATTACCACCGGACGATCGGGCAAATGCCAATATCCGGGGCGAACACGAAAGCCGTTTTGGGCGGCAAAATGTTGAAGTTCGGGAAACAGACTAAGATCTTCATCGAAATCCGGATTTTGTTTGGCTTCTTTCCAAATATCGGGTCCGAGAAGGATATAATTATTTCCGAAATCGTTTTTTAGATATCCGGATTTTCCGGAAATGACGTTATATATTCCGTCTGTTTTGTTACAGACTTCCCAACTGATTTCAAAAATGTAATTTGGTCTTGACATATTACAAGAATTTTGCGGTGTATTAGTTGGCGAAATTATAAATTTTTTTGTAAATTACCATTTAAAAATGTTTTTTTTGACAAGGATTTCTCCGTAAACGTTTGCAAAATCAATTCGGGAAATATAAAATTTGAAAAGCAGCTTGGTTGAGCTCACGTCGAAATTCGGTGCGAGAGTCCTGCACAACATTCCGTCCGATGATTCGGTCATCGTCGTGAATTACAAGCACTTTATACGGGTCGAGCACCGTAACACCTTCGGGTTTGTGCGCAAATTCATAAGGTGTTCCTTCGAGGTCTCGTACGAGTTGCGGTTCTTTGTTGAGAAAAAAATCGTCGAGCGGCAAAATCCACAAATAACCGCCTACCTTATCGTCCGATTTTCCGGATTTGAATGAGGTAAGCAGCAGCAACCGATTATTAAAAGTGTCATATTCCAAACCGGACAATCCAATATCGTCTTTGATTAATCCTGCTTTATCATTTTCAAAGCGATAGAGAACTTTTAATTCCGACGTAAATACCAACTCGCCGGCTTCGACCTTATAATCAGCTCCGAGAATAATAACATTGGTCTGAAATTCGCCGTCTTTGTAGCTTTTACCGGACTCGCGTACACCGATAAAAAACTGATATTCCGTGCAAGCCAAACCACCAATTTTAAAATACGGCGGTCCTTGCGGAAACTTTCGTGTTCGTAAAGCGCGCGAAATCTGTTGCCGCAATTTGAGCGAACTCGAACGCCCGTCTCTGTAAGTTTCAAATGCAAGAATCTCTTCCTTTGGGTCGTTCAAATTTATGGTAATCAACATGTTGTAATAATCCCAATCGGACGGTTCTTTGGTCATTCTATCGAAACCGGTTGTTAAAAACATGTAATTTTGCATCGGCGTAACAGCCATGTCTTCCAATTTAACTGCATTCAAAACATGGTGTTGTCCGTAATGTGTGAAATCTTTTCGACGAAGCGGAACTTGAAACGGTCCGCCGAACAACGATGTCGTTCCCGGAATGCGTTTGTCGCTCACAAAAAATAAACTGTCATGATAATACGCCACTCCGGAAAGTTCACAGGACACAGGCGTATGGTCATCGTTGAATATTTTTAGGGGAAAACATTCCATAAAGCCTTCTTCCAAAACATAGGCAATATATTCATATTCAGGCTTTTCCGAACAAGATGTTTGAAAAAATCCAAACAAAATCAAAACGTATATCACACGTTTCAAACTCATGCAGGCGTGTGCGGTTTGGAAAGATTGTCAATAATGCCGAGCCCTATCGGTTTTCCGTCCGCGCCGGGCAAAGCGAAAACGGTACGGTAAAATTGCGTTCCCAAACCCGATTGCACAGGATAACTCACTGCTCCGTTGCCGTTTAGAACGTTATGAATATGCAGCTGCTCAACGGGCAATGCCAAATCCGTGATGAAATTTGACTTCGATTTTGCCTGCAAATCGGCAATGGTAAGTTTGTAAAAATGTTCAAATGAACGATTTAGCCATTGAATTTCGCCGTTCGTTCGAGCAATAAGCAGGGGCGATTCCACATTATCTAACAGAACGGATAATTGACGAATGCGATTTTCGCGTAATTCAATTTCTTTATTTTGAATAGAAAGTAACTCTGTGGTTTTCTTGGTTTTACCATAAAAAAGTAAAAGCGTAAAAAGTCCCAAGAAGAACATAAACAGTGTGGCAGACAGTAACACAAATTTATAAGTTTGTTGTTCGTTTGCTTTGGTCTGAGCCTCAATGAGTTTGAATTGCAAATCTCCGATTTCCTGCAAATGCGAATTTTCGGGAAATATTTTTTCGGGAAAATCCGTTTTTTTAATCAAACTACTGTCCGGCACTTGTGCATAAAGGCTTACTGAAAACAAAATACCGAACATTATCAGAAAAAAAATAAATTTATAATATTTCATTGAACTGTGTCTGAAAATTTGGCTCAAAATTAATGAAAACCTTTATATTTACGATTATTTGACTGAGGTTTGTCAGCAAAAAAAAAATAATTATTTTTGTACATCGAATTTCTTTAAAATATTACAAAATCATACAAAATTTTTAGCTGTGAAATATCTGATTATCCTAATTTTTTCAACTGTTTTTTTTAGCCTAAAAGCTCAGGATTTAAACTCCGAATTGGAAATTTACAGCGATAATTTGGTCTTTTTGCGCCGTTTAGACCGCGCATTTTCGACTTCTGAAAACAACGTTTTTGCCAACGGAATTTTTGTTCCGAAAACTAAAATCGGAAAAAAAGGCATGAGCTTGATACTTTCGGATGTAAAAGATGTAAGAAAAGTGCTCGAAGACGGCGAGGGTGCATTTGACCAAGACCACTTGTCTGATTTAATCGAAATTAACCAAAAGATTGAAACACTGAAAGTTACGCTTGTAAGCCGTGCAATATTTGTCGTATTCCTCGACACGCAAGCAGACGAGTTGGGCTTTCTTAAATTTGGCGCAAAACGCAAACTCAAGAAAGCCGTAGAACTTGTTCCGAAAGCTTCCGCCGAAGATTTGCGCGAACTTTGGGGCGATTCGGCAAACGAACTCGACACAACTATTCAAGGCGTAATTGAAGCCATAAATAATTACTAAATAATTGAGTAACTTTGCATTTTGAAAATACCCCAAATAAATGATTACAAAAGAATTCATAACGGAGTTGAAGCATAAAGGAAACGGAGATATTGCCGAACTAATTAAAAATCAGAGAGACATTGGAACAATAAACTTTATTCTCGAAAGTTTAGGACAACTGCCAAGTAACTTTAACAGTACTTTTTTATACGAACTTTTAGGACACCAACATCACCAAGTCAGATTAAACGCTGTAAAAAATATAGGTAAACTTCACAAAAACACCGACATTTCAAAACTTACAGAACTCTATAGAACAGAAACCGATACAAGCGTAAGGCGTGAAATAATATCGGCAGGCAACGGAAAAGCGAAAACAAACCCCTGTTATTTGAATTCTTAGACGACCAAGACCATAAAATTGTTTGTCAGGCAATACGCGGTCTTTTGGTTTTTGAAAAAGATGACGATGTTGAAGAACAGACCAAGAAAAAACTAAATTCTTTAACACCAAACGAATTTTTTATCTAAATTTGCATGAAGCTATGTTGCATTTGTGGCGTGTATTCAGCTTTTAAATTAAATATGCTCAAAAAAAATAGTAATATGATTAATATAAAAGAATTAGAAAAACAAATATCTGAGAAAAAAAATTCATTACGAACTGACAGATTAGATATGTCTTTCGGTGAATTAATGAATCTGTATGAAGATGGTTCGTTATTTATTACGCCTGAATATCAACGTGCCTTCAGGTGGAAAATAGAACAGCAAACCAAATTTATTGAATCTATTCTTTTGGGAATCCCAATTCCACCAATCTTTGTTGCAGAAGATTCGACGAAAGAACAACAAATAAGATGGGAGCTAGTTGATGGCTTGCAAAGATTATCAACTATATTTTCATTTTTTGGAATATTGAAAGATGTTAAAGAAGAGAAAAATAATTTAAAATTAATAGAAGGTTCTATAATAAAGGGACTAAAAGATTATACAAGCGACACTTTTAGTGCTTTATCTAAATTTACAATAAAAAGAGCTGTTTGTCGTGTAGAAATAATTCGCTGGGATAGTGCTGTTGATATGAGATATGAATTATTTAACAGATTGAATACAGGAGGAGAACCATTATCAGACCAAGAAATTCGGAATTGTGTATTTCGTGGAATTGATAATAAGTTAAATCAAATTCTTAGAGATGTTGGAAACAGCCCGGATTTTAAAAAGATTATTGAACCAACTGAAAAACAGGTCGAAACAATGTTCTGTGAAGAACTTGTTTTACGTTTTTTTGCTTTAAAAAATTTCGGATTAGTTTTAAAAACTAATATTCAAGAACATCTTACCGAATACATGGAAAAAGTGTCAAAAAGTGAAATAGTTTTTGAGTTTGATAAAGAAAAAAATAAAATAATAGAATTGATTACGTTTTTGAACACTAATTTTGATTATAAAATATTTCGTGCTTCAAACGGAATTTTCACTCCGGCATTGTTTGATGTAATCATGATTGTTTTGGAGACATATTTTGATTTTTATTCAAAAAATCCGGAAAAATTTAAAATTAAAATCGAAGAATTTAAAAAAAGTGATTCTTTCAAAGAAGCAAGTAAAATATATTCATCGGGAAGACTGAAAAATAGAATTGATGCAGCACTTGAAATTTTTAAAATATGATAACTGTTATTAATGAAATAAAACAAGAAAACGAATGGAGACAAAAAGATTTTGCAAATATGAAATTTTTATATTCTGAAATTTCTAATGAACTCCAACCTCTTTTCTTAAGAATGACAATACCTTATCTTTATGCTCATTGGGAGGGTTTTGCACTTGATTCGCTAAGAAAAGTTGTTAATTACTTCAATAAATTAAAATTACAACATAAAGACGTAAAAATCAATCTTTTTGTATTAAGTTTAAACGATAAATTTAATTTTCTTAAAACGAAACAATCCTTTTCTCAAAAATGTGAATTTTCCGAGAACTTTTTACAAAGTTTACAGAATGATTTAAAATTTGATAAAAAAAATATTAACACAAAATCTAATTTAAGGTTCGATGTTTTAACAGAATTATGTGAAATCTTTGGTTTTGAATTAAACAAATTTGATCAATTTAAAAGAGACCTTGACCAATTTGTAAATATAAGAAATTCCATTGCACATGGGGAAAATAGTTATGTGTTGGATATTGAAAATTTTGAAAAATATCTTAATTTAGTTAATGAATTGATGTTTCAATTACAAACAGAAATAGAAATTTATCTCTCAGAAAAAAAATATCTAAAACAAAATGAAGTCCAAAATACAAATAAGTGAAAATGATAAAATATTTTCTACAGGTGTTCATTTAAAGCCGGTAGAATGTGTCATAAATAAAAAAAAACAGTGGCGTTGGGTTGCAGTTGGTTTTGAAGATGATACTTTCTTTGATGGTGAAATAATTGATGTTTGTGATTATGCTGAAAATTTCAATGAATTGATGAAAGACGTTTTTATCTAATCAAAGGCAATACATACTCGCGCTGCGAAGTAAAAATGATGGGGCGCGGCAATCCGGAAAGCGCAGATGCAATTTTTGCTCGAGAAAGTGATGTTTTCGTTGCAGATAAACTCTCCGTTTTAAACAAACATCAAGCTGATATGCTAAAAGTGAAGTGGGTTGAATTACGCGGAGAAAATGGATATCAACGTTTTGCAACTGTTTTACAACAACTTGGCATTCCATATACAGAATACAGCGGAAATTTAGATACACATTTGGATAAGATACTGAGTGAACTGTTTGATAAATAAAAACGAAATAAACATAAGATATCACTATTTATTTTTCTGAAAAAATTGAGCAAAGCTGAAATACTTAGATAACAAATAAAATCGTAACAAACTTTTTTTTACAAATGATATATCCCATAAACATCATCGGCTCGCCGGTTCTGCGCAAAGTTGCCGAAGATATTGACCAAACCTACCCTAACCTTCACGAGTTTCTTGAAAATTTGAAAGAAACGATGTACGAAACCGACGGACTCGGACTTGCAGCACCGCAAGTGGGAAAATCTGTGCGAATTTTTGTCATCGACGGTTCGGCAATTGCCGATGATTTTCCGGAACTTGCTGATTTTAAGCGCACATTTATTAATGCACACATCGTTGAAAAATCGGAAGAGTTGCAAAAAGCCTCCGAAGGTTGCCTCAGCATTCCCGGCATACACGAGGAAGTGGACAGACACAAAAAAGTGCGAATCCAATACCGCGACGAAAATTGGCAGGAACAAGACGAAACTCTCGAAGGCATGGCTGCCGTAATTCTGCAACACGAATACGACCATTTGGACGGAATTTTGTTTACAGATAAAATCGCGCCACTGCGTAAAGTGCTGTTAAAGAAAAAATTAGAACGAATTTCAAAAGGCGATTTTGAGCATCGCTATAAATTCAAATTGGGCGGAAAATAAACGCAGTGATTATATGAAAACGTGTAAATATTTGATATTGTGTATGTTATGGTCTATATTTTCAATCGAATGTATGTCATTCTGTAGTCATTCGATTGTCATAAAGTTGTCATTCTGTTGTGTTAAATAGTATTTGTAAGAAAACGTGTAAATATTTGAATTTATGTAGGTTGTAGTCATTTTTTCAATCGAATGTATTGTCATTTAGTGGTCATTCAATGGTCAAAAAGTTGTCATTCTTTGTTTTTTAATAGTTTCAATTGAATTTCGATTGAATTTCAACAGAATTTCAATCGAATTTCTTAAAACATTCAAGCTGAAATTTTACAATATAGTAAAGTATTTCAATTAGTTACGCGTTTTCTTACAAGCACTATTTTTGATATGACAAAGTTCTTTTTTATTGTCGGTGCCGGCAGTTTTTTGGGCGGCGGAACTCGCTACTTAGTACAGCAACTTGTGGCAAAGCATTTTGCATCGCCCATGCCGTACGGAACGCTGGTTGTCAATATTTTAGGCAGTTTTATTATCGGTATTTTATTTGCTTTAAGCGAAAAAACAAACGTATTATCCAACGAAATGCGCCTGTTTCTCGCAACGGGTTTTTGTGGCGGATTTACCACATTTTCAGCCTTTTCGCTGGAAAATATCAATTTGCTGCGCGAAGGCTCGCATTTCTATGTTTTGGGATATGTTTCACTCAGCGTGGTTTTAGGTTTTTCGGCGACGTATTTGGGGCTGATTTTGGCAAAACAGTATCTGTAAAAAAAACACATAACAATTTGATTTAAAGTAAATTATAGACATATTTTTCCGAAATTTTGTCATACAATAGTCATTCACCGGTCAAAAAGTAGTCATTCTTTGCTTTTTAATAGTTTCGATTGAATTTCGACAGAATTTCTAAAAACATT
>DYSM01000192.1 GCA_020718265.1 Draconibacterium orientale
CAACAACTTGGCTCAAATTCGTAATGCGATTATTCTCAAAATCGAAATTCGTAATCAGGTTCACGCCGGGCGATTTGCCGATTTCAAAACTGCCAAGTTCGCGGTCGAATTTCAGTGCGCGCGCGCCGTTAATAGTGGCGGATTCTAACAATTTTTTAAATGAAATTTGCGGAAATCGGTTTTGGATAACCTGCATTTCTTGAAAAACGGAAAGTGCTGTATTTGAGGAATATCCGTCGGTACCGAGACATGTTTTTACGCCTTTTTCAAAAAATAACGGAATATTCGGAAGTGTATTTTCAATGTATAAATTTGACGAAGGGCAAAATGTCCAAAAAATGTTTTCGGAAAAATTTTCTGCAAATTCAATATCTTCATTATCCGTCAATGTGTTGTGAATCAGTAAGATATTGTTTTTTGGGTTCAACATTGGCAAACAAGTTTGCAAGGCATTTTTTCCTAAAAAATTAAAATTAGAATAATCGAAACCTCGACTTTCAAGGTACGTTTTTAGTTCGCCGGTTTGGTTCAAAAAAAGTGCATTTTCGTCTTCGGTTTCTTGGTTGTGCATGGAAATCACTGCGTTATCCGGATTCGATTTTGCAATTTCGGCAAAAAGTTCCGGTGTAACCGAGTAAGATGCGTGTGGTACAATGCTGCCGCGCAATTCTTGATTTTTTAGCTCAAAAATCAAAGTTTCTGCATAAGAAATTATCTCTTTTTCTGTAAGTTGTGAGAGTTTGAATAATTCAACAAATGTGTGATATCTAATCTCCGAATTTGTTTTTTTTATCTGAAAAGAATCCGTTGTGTTTGAAATATCGCCCACTGCAATAATTCCGTTTCGGCGCATTTCGGCGTGAGCGTCTGACATCGTTTGTGCTTTGTCGGCAGGCAAATTGCGCGTCAGATTTATTTGTCGGATAAATTCGGTTAAACCTGTTTTCTGTGGAATAACTGCCATTGTATGAGACAATTCCAAATGACAATGTGCATTCACAAAACCCGGAACCAAAACGCCGTCAAAATATTCAATATCAGCCGATTGATGTATTTTTCCGTTGGCATCAATAATTTCTGTGATTTTTCCGAAATCATCCAAAATCAAAATGCCGTTTTTGAGCACGCTATCGGCTGAGGTAAATATCAGATTTGCAGAGAGTTTACGCATTATCTTCGTCTTTATACCAGCCGGAATACATGAGATAATTATGAGCAATTTTTTGAATCATTTCGCGGCTTTGCTCCGGAGCTATGTCCTTGACTTTCACTGCGGGAACGCCGGCGTAAACGCTGTTCGGCTCTACAATTGTGCCGGTTTTTACAAGCGAGCCGGCTGCAATTATTGAATTTTCGCCAATTACGGCATGATCGAGCACAACCGCGCTGATTCCGATAAGCACATTATTTTCAATTTTTGCCCCGTGAATGACGGCATTGTGTCCGATGGAAACGTTGTCGCCTATTTCGACTACCGATTTTTCAAAAAGTGTGTGCAAAACCGCATTGTCCTGAATATTGACCTTATTGCCTATGCGAATGGAGTTTACGTCGCCGCGCAAAACCGCACCGTACCAAATGCTGCAATCATCGCCCATTTTTACATCGCCGATAACTACCGCAGTTTCAGCCAGATAACAATTTCCGCCCATTTCGGGCGTAAAACCGCGCACGGATTTGATAATTGCCATTATTTCAGTCGTTTAAGAATTTCCGGTTTGATTCGTTTTTCGACTTCGGGTGTGAGCGAAAAATAGACATAGGAAGAGCCAAAAGCATAAGAACCAAGCTCATACGCATTGTATAAAAATCCGATTCCGCCTTTATTGATGTAGATATTTTCGTTCGGCAAAATCGGAACTTCTACTTCGCCGCGCAATTCTTCTTCGGTAATTCCTTTTTCGTCCAAAATAGATTTAAAAATTTTGTCAGACCAAAACGCATCGTTCGGATTTATGAGTATATCTTTGAGAAACAGACGTTTGTTTGTTTTAATATCGTAAACATAAAACGAACTTGCATAGTTTCCGTGTGCGCCGCCGGAATATTCGTCCCAGTGTATGGCATAACACAGTAAGTTGTTGTCGTTGAATGTGATATCTGATGTTTTGTTTCGCATCCACTCGTTTCCGAAACCGTCTTCGGTAATACTCGATTTGTAAAGTGCGTAAAATTCGTCGTCTTCGCTTTTCATCATCGTGTTTGGCGAAGCTGTACAGGTTTTGGAATTATCGAAAAAGTGCATACAAATACTGTCTGCAATTGCGTGATTGTTAGCCATATAAAAGGTGTAAATGTTGGAATAACTCGAATTGTCCAACTTTTCCTCTTTTGTGTAATGAAATGCTTTAAAAGATAGCGATTCGGTGTAATCTTCAGCCAATGTAAGTGTGGTTTCTTTACCGCTTTCTTTTATTAATCCGTTGATTTTCTTATCTTTGAATGTTCCGAAGAAAGAGGTTGGAGATTTAACGGTGCTTGCAATGGATTCCGTAATCAAATCGCCGGCGGCATTTACTTTGCCGGTCAGGGTCATAGTTCCTGTCGAACCGTCTGTATAATAAACGATTACGATGCTTTTATCGCGGCTGAAAATGTCGGCTTCGCAGGATTTTTCACCCAAAGTACCTTTGTAGTGCGCGTAAAACTCGTCCATCGAAACACCCACCGTATCCGTTATTTCCGATATATTTAGGGACGAGTCATTGCCCGCAAGTTTCACGGAATCAGAATCTTTGCCGTCTTTTCCCTTACAAGCTGTCAGCAGTATTGCCGGAATGACGAATGCAAGGAGTAGTTTTGATTTCTTATGCATACTTTTGATTTTTTTCAGGATTCAAATATCTAAAAAATTAATCTTCTTAAAAATATTTTATTTCAAAAGCGGCAAAATTGATTTTAGTTTATCCGATTTCGCCGTTATTCGACCTTTCTCATCGAGCAAAAAATAATAAGGTAACTTCTTGATATTGTATTGTTTAAGTATTTCGGAATCCATGCCCTTCATATCCGAGAGTTGCGTCCAAGCCATGCCGTCCGCTGATGTAACTTTCAGCCAACGGCTGTAATCGGAATCTGCAGCTATTGTGATGATTACCAAGCGCGTAGAATCGTTTTCGGCATATATCTTTCGCAGCTCGGGCGTTTCCGTGCGGCAGACGCCGCACCACGATGCCCAAAAGTGAATCAGAATTTTTCTGCCTTGTTTTGAAACTAAAGAAACAACCTGCCCTTTGTTGTCCGGCAATGAAAAATCCGGAGCCTGTACGCCGATTTCGATGCGTTTTTTGGACGCAATTTTTGCATTAATATCTCTTCCGTAGCCCGAAGTTTTGAGGTTTTCGCTCAATATTTCATACACGATTTGAAGGCTGTCCGCAGGCAATTCCGTGCTCAAACTTGCTAAAATTACGTGTCCGGAAACATAAGATGAAGGGTTGTCTTTCAGGTAATTTATCATGAATTTTTGTTGCTCGTTTTGCAATGCTGCGAGCTCAATTTCAAGCACTTCAATATCGGAGGTATCTCCTTCGGCATTCGAAATTTCGGACGAAATTTTGTCAATTTTGGAGGAAAAAACCGTATTATTGTCCAAAAATTTCATGTAAGCCTCGTGCATTTCGGAGCCGGAAAGTTCGGTATTTTCGGGTTTGTTCAAGTCCACGTTCAAGCGCATTCGCTTATTTTCGATAAAAAGTTCGACCATCGCCTCGTTTTCGCCAAATATCAAAAACATCATTTGCGGATATTCGACTTTGTGTTTTTTGAATTTGAAACGACTTTTTTTGACCATGACAGAATCTTCCGGCACAAGTTTACCTTCGGCGAGGCGATATAACACCGCTTTACCTTCGAAAAATCCGGTAGAATAGCCGTCAATTTCGTAAGTATCAAGGCTTTCGCCCTCGCGACCGCAGGCTGTGGCGAGCAGTGCAAATCCAAGCAAAATTGGCAAAATTTTTCTAAACATGGTTTGGTTTTATTGAATTACGAATACATTTTTTCGCGTTGTTCGGCTATTTTCGGGTCGGAAATATAGTCGTCGAACTCCATCGGTTTGTTGATTATTCCTTTGGGTGTCAGCTCTATAACGCGGTTGCAAACGGTGTGGATGAATTCGTGGTCGTGCGATGAGAGCAGCACGTTGCCTTTATACTGAATCAAACGGTTGTTGAATGCTTGAATTGACTCAATATCAAGGTGATTCGTGGGCGAATCCAGAATAAGAACGTTTGCATTTTTTAGCATCATGCGTGCAATCATGCAGCGCATTTTTTCGCCTCCGGAAAGTACGTTTGCTTTTTTGTAAACTTCTTCGCCCGAAAAAAGCATTTTGCCCAAAAATCCGCGCAAATAAACTTCGTGCGTGTCGTTGGAATATTGCGCCAGCCAATCGAGCAAATTAAGGTCGGTTTCAAAAAATTCGGTGTTGTCAATCGGCAAATAACTCGACGTGATGGTTTGACCCCATTCATAAGTGCCGCTGTCGGGCGTGATATGTCCGTTTATGATTTCAAAAAACGCGGTAATCGCGCGTTGGTCTCGTGAGAGAAACACAATTTTATCGTTCGTTTCAACATTGAAAGTCAGGTCTTTAAACAAATATTTTCCGTCGGTTTCTTTTTTGCTCAAATTTTCTACGGACAAAATATTGTTTCCGGCTTCGCGTTCCATCGTGAACACAATCCCGGGATATTTTCTGGATGATGGCTTAATCTCTTCAATATTAAGCTTTTCAATCATTTTTTTGCGGCTTGTGGTTTGCTTCGATTTTGCTACATTCGCGCTAAATCGCGCAATAAATTCCAGAAGTTCTTTTTTCTTTTCTTCTGCTTTTTTGTTTTGTGCTTGTTGTTGGCGCAGAGCGAGTTGCCCCGATTCGTACCAGAAACTGTAATTGCCGGCAAACATGTCAATTTTTCCAAAATCAATGTCCACCACGTGCGTGCAAACGGCATCCAAAAAGTGTCGGTCGTGGGACACCACGAGTACGGTGTTTTCAAATTCGGACAGATATTTTTCCAACCACGACACAGATTCTAAGTCCAAATCGTTGGTCGGCTCATCGAGCAGCAGATTGTCGGGTTGCCCGAACAACGCTTGCGCCAAAAGCACCTTAACTTTTTCTTTACCGCTGAGGTCTTTCATCAATTTTTGGTGCATGAACTCTTTGATTCCCAGCCCACTGAGTAAAATTGCGGCGTTGCTTTCGGCGTTCCAACCGTCCATGTGTGCGAAGTGTTCTTCGAGTTCGGCAGCGCGCACGCCGTCTGCTTCCGTGAAATCTTCTTTCATGTAAAGCGCGTCTTTTTCTTCCCGAATTTTCAATAATTGTTCGTGTCCGCGCAACACAGTTTCGAGTACGGAATATTCGTCAAATTCAAAGTGGTCTTGGCGCAAAACCGAGAGTCGCTCGTCTTTCCCGAACGAAATATCGCCTTTTGTGGCATCCGTTTCGCCGCTCAAAATCTTGATAAATGTGGACTTTCCGGCACCGTTTGCACCGATAACACCATAGCAGTTGCCGGGCGTAAATTTAAGGTTAACTTCTTGAAAAAGAACACGTTTGCCAAATTGCAACGCAACATTAGAGACTGTAATCATTCTGGTTTATCATATATCTGTTGAGGCACAAAAGTAGTTTTTTTCTGCGAAAATTCAGTTTTTTTTTCTAAACTGTTAAATTATTCAAATTTTTTGATGCTGTTTTTAAACGGAACTTAATACAGTATTTCATTCTGTATCAATAATTTAAATCTAAATT
>DYSM01000193.1 GCA_020718265.1 Draconibacterium orientale
CTATAATTTACACATATTCAATTATTTATACGTTTTCTTACAAACACTAAATAAAGTTTACGGCGCGTCTCAGCTCGGATTCCAAGTCTGCTATATCTGCAAGTCTTTGGTTTTCTGATATTTGAAGCATTTTTTGCAGAATATACGACGCTTGTTCGGCTTGCGGTTTAATGTCATCAATATTGAAGAAAATCATGCCTGTTCTGCGCACATAAAAATCCGTCAAGGTAAGTGTAGATTCATAATTTACGGCGTACCACAATTCTGCACGGAGCCAAGCCTCATCGGTATTTCGGCATTGGCTAAAACTATCGAATGCGTAATTTGTAAGCATCTCAATATTCATTCCGTAACGGTAAAAGAGCTGCTTAAAACGTTCGGATGTAATGCCGGTTTGTTTGGCTTCGTCAAATTTTTTGTCAGCGTATTCGGTTAGTTTTATACTCTCCGGGTAAAAAGGAAATTCGCCGCCGGACAAACGCATATTTTTAGTTTGACAAGTTATGTTTTTTCTATTTTCAGACTTTACCAAATTATTTATTACAAGCGATGTAACATTTTTAGCCATAACACGATAACCTGTAAGTTTTCCGCCGGCGATTGAAATCAGTCCGGATTCGGATACAAAAATTTCGTCCTTGCGAGAAAGTTCGGAAGTAGCCTTGCCGTCTTCGTGAATAAGCGGACGTAAACCTGCCCAAGCCGATTTTACATCGGAAAGCTCTAAACTTACGGTCGGTGCGATTCGATTTACGGCTGCAAGAATGTATTGAACATCAGCACGAGTAACTGCCGGATTTTCAAGTTGGTCTGTATAATCGGTGTCTGTTGTGCCGATGTACACAATATTTTGGCGCGGCACCGCAAAAATCATACGCTTGTCGCCGTTGTCGAAATACATGGCGTGGTTCAGCGGAAACCGCGCTTTGCTTACCACGATATGGACACCTTTTGTGTGATGTATGCGCTTGCCTTTTAGCGAGTTATCTTTATCGCGCAAGCTGTCCACCCATGGACCTGTGGCGTTTACAATATTTTTTGCAAAAAGTTTATGTTTTTCGTTCGTGCGCAAATCGACCGCATTAACGCCGATTACGTTCCCGTTTTCGTAGATAAAATTTTCAGCTTTAAAATAATTTAGCGCAAAAGCACCGTATTCTCGTGCTTTTTTCAAAACTTCAATGGTTAAACGCGAGTCATCGGTTTTATATTCATAATACAACGCGCCTGATTTTAGTAACGGACTGTCAATGAGCGGTATTTTTGCCAGAGTTTCTTCACGTGTGAGCATTTTTCTGTGCTCTTCTTTCTTCACATCTGCCAAGAAATCATATAAAAATAATGCAACGGAAGTTGTAAATTCGCCCAGATTTCCGCCGTCGATAATCGGTAAAATCATTTTTTCGGGTATCACAATATGGGCGGCATTTGTGTGGACAATTTCACGTTCCAAACCGACTTCGCGCACAAGACCGAGTTCGAGTTGTTCGAGATAGCGCAAACCGCCGTGCACCAATTTTGTCGAACGGCTGCTTGTGCCTTGCGCGAAGTCCTGCATTTCGAGAACAGCGCAACTTATCCCGCGTGAAGCCGCATCCAGCGCAATGCCTGCGCCTGTAATACCGCCGCCGATAATGAGCAGGTCAAGTTTCGTTTCAGAAATTTGTCGAATCGTTTCGGGTCTGTCGAGTGCCGAAAATCGTTTGTTTGTATTTTGCATGAAATTGTCTAAAAAATCGTTGCAAAATTACAAATTCTTGTCGGTTTTAGCCTATTTTTGCTAAATGTTTCAAGATACTTTTGTCATACGTTTGTGATAAGATACAATTTATCGTTGCGTCTTACTTTTTCTGAAATTGGGATAGAAATAAGGTCGCCTTTTTTAACGCTCGGAACCGGATTCAAGTCGAGGCGCAACTCTGAAACGTGTGTTTGAATCACGCCGGTTGTGGGTCCGGTTATCAAAATTTCGTCGCCGACATTAAGTTCGGCGGCAAGCATTTTGAATTCCGCCACGCCGATTTTTGCAAAATAATTAGAACACACGCCAATATATGTTTTTTGTTTTGTAGCTTTGGAGCCATAATCTTTGCTCCATTCGCCGAGTTTTCTTCCAAGATAATAACCGTCCCAAAATCCGCGATTATACACTGTGCTAAGGCGTTCTATCCAATTTGCAATTTTATCTTCACTGAAAGTTCCGTCGAAAATTGCTTCAACAGCTTCGCGATAGCAACTTACAACTGTATAAACGTACTCTGCCGGGCGTGCGCGTCCTTCGATTTTAAGAACAGTTACGCCGGCGTCCAAAACTTTGTCTAAAAAGTTTATGGTCATCAAATCTTTGGGCGACATGATGTATTCATTGTCGATTTCCAACTCGTAACCGGTTTCTTTGTTTGTAACCAAATACGGTTTTCGACAGGTTTGCAAACATGCGCCGCGATTTGCCGACGAGTTTTCTTCGTGTAAACTCAGGTAACATTTTCCGGACACAGCCATGCAGAGTGCGCCGTGCGCAAACATCTCAATTTGAATGAGTTCGCCCTTTGGTCCGCGCACATCTTCGTCCATAATTTGTTGCGAAATATGCGAAACTTGCTTCATGCTCAACTCGCGCGCCAGCACCACAACATCGCAAAACATGGAATAAAACTTCAATGTTTCAATATTACTGATATTTAATTGTGTAGAAGCATGAATTTCAACACCTTGTGTGCGTGCGTAATGAATAACGGATTGGTCGGAAGCAATGAGCGCAGTAATTCCGCTTGCTTTGGCGATATCCACGATTTGTTTCATCAACCGAATATCGTGGTCGTAGATTATCGTATTGATTGTCAGATAACTTTTCATGCCCGCTTCGTTGCAAATGCGCACAATTTCTTTCAAATCGTCGGTTGTAAAATTATTTGACGATTTTGCCCGCATATTTAGTTGTTCGATACCGAAATAAACCGAATTAGCACCCGCTTGAATAGCAGCGCGTAACGATTCCCACGAACCTACGGGCGCCATGATTTCTATATTATGAATAGAGGTTTGATTCATTTTTAAGATTATTTTATGCAAAAAACAAATATGCCAGCAAAATTGCGGCTGTAATTCCGACAAAATCCGCAATCAATCCGGCAGCTAGTGCATATTTGGTGTGTTTAATTCCGACAGAACCAAAATAAACTGCCAATATATAAAAAGTAGTATCCGCCGAACCTTGTATGACCGAAGACACACGCCCAACGAATGAATCGGCTCCGTGCGTTTTCATGGTTTCAATCATCATGCCGCGTGCGCCGCTGCCGCTGAGTGGTTTCATCAGCGCAGTCGGCAAGGCTTCAATCCATGCGGTATCAATTCCGACCAAAGAAAACAGCCAAGCTATGCCTTGCACCAGCCAATCCATTGCTCCGGAAGTGCGAAACACGCCGACTGCAACCAAAATTGCAATCAAATACGGAATGATTTTTACAGCAATGTTGAACCCGTCTTTTGCGCCGTCGATAAAGGCTTCGTAGGCGTTAATTTTTTTTATGGCTGCATTTATAATGAAGAAACTGATGATTGAAAACAGAATCACATTGCTCGCAACCGATGAAACGATTTGAATTTCGTCTTTAGATAAACTTGATAAATACCAAATAATTCCGGCAATAATGAGCGACAAGCCTCCGAGATAAGTCAAAATAACTTTATCAAACAAGTTGATTTTCTGAAAGATAGAAACTGTGATTAAACCTGCAATTGTCGAAAAGAAAGTTGCTAACAAGATTGGAATAAACACATCCGACGGGTCGGCGGCACCGAGTTGAGCGCGGTACACCATAATGCTTATCGGAATAATCGTCAAGCCGGAAGCATTGAGAACCAGAAACATAATCATCGGATTCGATGCTGTGTCTTTTTTCGGATTGACCTCCTGCAATTCTTGCATGGCTTTGAGCCCGGCGGGTGTGGCGGCGTTGTCCAAACCGAGCATGTTGGCGGCAAAATTCATGAGCATACTGCCGTGTGCGGGATGATTTCTGGGCAAATCGGGAAACAAACGACTAAAAAACGGATTGACTAACTTTGAAAACATCCGAATGACGCCGCCGTTTTCGCCGATGCGCATGAGTCCCATCCAAAGCGTAAGCATTCCGGTAAGTCCGAGAGAAATTTCAAAACCGGTTTTTGCCATGTCAAATGTATTGCTGACCATTGCCGGAAAAATTTCCGCATCGCCGAAAAATATCAGCTTTACGAACCCGACCACGAGCGCGACCACAAAAAAAGCTATCCAGATGTAGTTTAGAACCATAATTTATAATTCGAACGAATATACAAAATTTCAGACTTACCGCAAAAAGCTGTAAGTCTGAAATTGAAAAATTAATCAATATGTAATTTTTCGATTTTTATATTCTGTTAATAAGGACCTTGCGCTGTGCCGCCAGAGATTATCGTTACGCTTGAGCCTGCTCCTATACGATTTGCTCCGGCATTAATTAGCGCAACCGCTTGGTTGAAATCTTTGATGCCGCCGCTGGCTTTTACGCCGATATTCGGACCGACAACGCGTCGCATTAACGTAATATCCGCAACCGTTGCGCCGCCGGGCGTAAATCCGGTGCTCGTTTTTACAAAGTCGGCATCTGCTTTTTTAGAGATTTCGCAAGCCAAAACTTTTTCTTCTTCCGTGAGAAGCGATGTTTCGATAATCACTTTCAGAATCGTATTTTGCCGACAAGCGCGTTTTATTGCCCTGATATCTTCTTCGACATACTTTAAATCTTTCGATTTTAATTTGCCGATATTTATGACCATGTCAAGTTCGTGCGCGCCGTTGTCTATGGCATTGCGAGCTTCAAAAGCCTTGCTTTGGCTGTCCATTTCGCCTAACGGAAATCCGATAACGCAACAAACTTTTACACCGGTTCCGCGAAGTTTTTTGGCAACATACGAAACCCACGATGAATTTACACAAACCGAAAAAAAGTTGTATTTTTTTGCTTCTTCGCAGAGGTTATCGAACTGACTTTGAACAGCTTCGGGTTTCAGTAACGTGTGGTCAATATAGCGTGCCAATTTTGCGGCGGTAAATCCGTGATTTGCAACGGTCGAATCTTGTTTTGTTGAAACTTGATTTTTCATCTTTTCGTTAAGACGACTCATTACTTCTTTCGTAATTTTGTCAACTAATTCGTTTTGTTCCATTTATTTTTATTTAAAAATTTCTTTATATTGAAAATGGGCTGTTTAAAATGAGTGTTTAATTTGTTTTTTCAACAGCCATCATTTTGTTTATTCTTGTCCAATGGCGTTCGCCCTCAAATTTTGTTTCGAGCCAAAGTTTTGCAAAAAAGCACATGTCGTTGATTGAATGTTGTAAAGTGCCCATTGTCAATACGTTGGCATTGTTGTGTAAGCGACTGTTCAGAATCGTTTTTTCGCTCCAACAGAGTGCCGCTCGGATGCCTTTTACTTTATTGCAAACCATGGACGAACCGATTCCTGCAGCGTCGAGCATAATGCCGCGTTCGCAATCGCCGGATTTTACTTTTCGTGAAACGGCAACTGCAAAATCGGGATAATCAACTTTTTCGGTGCTGTTTTTTGTTCCGCAATCCACAACCGTATAGCCGACTGTTTGAAGATATTGTTTGATAGCTTCTTTTGCGTCATACGCGCCGTGGTCGGCTCCGATTGCAACTCTTTTAACTTGTTCGTTATGTTCCATTTGATATTTTT
>DYSM01000194.1:0-4361 GCA_020718265.1 Draconibacterium orientale
AATTTAACTTTACAAACTTTCAACTTTATGACTTTTTATACTGAACTCATTGATTTTTTCTTACATTTGTGTCATAAATTTATTGCCATGCCAAAGACCTTATGTAAATCCGACAGCGAAAAACTAAAACATCGCGCCGCAAAAGTGCAAAAATTTCGCTGCGCAAAATGTAAATTAACTGCGCCGAAAGAACAACATTTGTGTAAACCAGAAAGAATATAAATTATAGATTATGAGTAAGTTAGCTTATTTACTTTCGATAGTTGCGCTCGTAATTTTCAGCTTTGGTTGCAAAACAAAAGCAGAGCAACGAACCGCCGAGCGTGTCGAAAAACTCGACAATTTGCTGGAAAAATCGCTTCCGCAACTCGACCAATTTTTTGGCGGAATGCAAAACCTGATTCTTGCCGTAAAACCGCATAATGTTCTCACAGACAGCACAAAACTCAGCCCGGCAGACACAGTTGCACTCAAAATATTAGCATCAAGTTACGATTCTGTTCATGTAATTTCGGGCGATATTTACAAACTGAATCCGCCTCTTAAATTCGGAAAAAATGCGCAATTCATGCGCCTCAGCCCCGATGAGCAAACCGACAGCAAATCAAATTTAATCACATACACGTGGTTTTTCGACAAACAAATTGCATGGAACATTCTCGACCGCCTAAAAAACGACACGTGGCACTACACTATAAGCGAACCCGCTGAGTCTGAGAGCGAAGAAACCCGCACCGAAACCGCAAACGAAACCGAAGCACTGCTCACGCAATTTGCTGATTGTGAATACATTTTGGGCATCGAAGATGTGTTTATGAAGGATCCCGTTTATATTGATAATCAGAATTTTAAATCAGGTTATTTGCTCTCAAAAGTGCATGTTTTCAGCGTCCGAACACAAAAAATCGTAGCCTCGTTTTACACCTACAACGAAAACGGATTCGTAACCTTCGTTGTTACCACCGATGCCGCCGCCATCCGCAACGACCTAATTTCCGACCTGAAAAACGAAACGTTTATGCTGTTAAAGAAGCGGTTTGAGAAATGATAATAACGTAATTTCAAACTTTTTGTATCTCAAAATAAACAGTAAATTTGCATACAATTCATTGAACTTATGATACCTTCGATTTCAATTGTTAATTACAAAAACCTTGACGGCTTGAATATCAAATTGTTCGAGCGTGTAAACCTCATTGTCGGGAAAAATAATACAGGAAAATCGTCTTTGCTTGAAGCGATTGCCTTGTTTGTTTCTCAATTCGATATTGAGATTCTGTACAAAATTTTATACGACAGAGGCGAGAAAATTACAGGACAAGACATTGTAAATAAGTCTGTTGCCAATATGAATATTCTTTCTTCATTATTTAGAGACAGAGTTGTCGATTTCAAAAACGGAACAAAAATCAGCCTATCGGAAGGAACGGATATTGCCGGTTGTTCGTTCAGATTTGTGCAATATGTTGAGCCAAATTCTGCAGGGACAGGAAGACAAATTGTTCCGAACGATTCTGATGCAGAATCTAAATTGGGTTTTGAGATTGTTTCTAAATCAGGCAGTTACATCTATTCTTTGGAAAGTAACCGTTTCTTGACTCGTGGAAATTTCTATGGTAAGGATAAATACGAAAAGCTCCAATTTCTGAAAATTAGGGACATTGAAAGGCAACAAAACGCAGAATTGTGGGACAAAATAACTTTAACTTCAAAAGAAGAAGTTGTTTATCAGACGCTTAGAATAATTCAACCCGACCTTGAGCGCATAACATTCGTAGGGAGCAATCCGCACCGCTATCCGTTAATAAAACTCGCAGACAAAGAACAAATCCTGCCTTTGCTTAGCTTGGGCGACGGCATAAATCGCATACTGACAATAGTTTTGGCGATGGTTAATGCAGAAAGCGGGTACGTTTTGATTGATGAATTTGAAAGCGGTTTACACCATTCCGTGCAAACAAAACTTTGGGAAATGATTTTTAATATCTCGGAAAAGCTTAATATTCAAGTATTTGCAACCACTCACAGCGATGATTGCGTTGCAGGTTTTGAAACCGTTTTAAACAACCGTTTACAAAATTCCGGCATATTAATTCGGTTAGAAACCAAAAACGGAAACGTAAAAGCAGTTGATTACTCAAATGCCGAACTGAAATCAGCCATTGAAAACAACATTGAAACACGCTGAAAATGAGTAGAAATAAAACATTTCGCAAGAAACTTTTGGTCGAAGGAGCGAACGATTTTCATGTAATTTCGGCACTTTGTAAAAAATACGAAATAGTCGAAAATTTCAAGATTGTGGATGCGAACGGATTTGAAACCATCCTGTCTCGCATACCATCCGACCTTAAAGAACCTGATATTGAGATACTTGGAATTGTTGTGGATGCCGATTCAGATATTGACAAACGTTGGTTGCAGCTTTCGCAACTGTTTGCGCGACTTGGTTTTCAATTGCCGGCACATATTCCAAATACCGGTCTGATTTTCAAATCACAAGATGCGATTTCTATCGGAATTTGGCTCATGCCCGACAACCAATCTTCCGGAATGCTTGAAGATTTCTCAAAAATGCTGATTCCGCCCGAAGATTTACTCTTGCCCGAAGTGAATAAATATCTTGAAAAAATCGAAATGGGAAAGCTCAATTTATACAAACCCATTCACAAATCCAAAGCTGTCGTACACACGTGGTTAGCCGCGCAAGAAACACCCGGTTTGCCTCTCGGACAAAGCATTACGCGCAACTATTTGTCCGCGAATTCAGATGTCAGCTCTAAATTTACGAGTTGGTTGTCGGAATTATTTGCGTAAAACAGACTGTTTAAACGTTTATGCGGTTGAAGAAGCGGTTTGAGGAATATAGTAAGTTTTAAATCATTAAAAATAAATAAGATATGAATATTGAAAATATTAGACCAAGCAAAGAGTTGTTACAAAAATTCCATGTTTTAATAGGAAAAGATACAAATTTTTCTGCACATGCAAGACTTTTGCAGAGTAAGTGGCGTGAAAGCAAGAACATTCCCATTGGTCAGTATCGAAACTCAAAAGGTGAAAGCATTTGTTTAGGAAACTACATCGAAAAATGTAGGGCGTTTGAAAAGGGTGAAAATTTTTTAAATCCAAGAATTTTTGAAGTTGTAAAAGAAACATTGAAAAACAAAGAAAAAGGCGCAAAAATTGAAGAAAACCGACTTTATACAAATCTATTATCAAGCCAACCCTTAGCTTTTAATTTATTTGCCGATTTATCGTTGAATAAAGTAAAGGCAACAAATTTTTTCAGGGAGTTATTTCCGGAAAGAGGAATAAACGAAGTTACTGAAATCATCTTTGAACATTCTGACGGTCGCGGAGATTCAGGTTACACAGAAGACCATTCTGCATTCGATGTTTTTGTAAAATATACGTTGAAATCAAATGAATTAGGCTTTATCGGGATTGAAGTTAAATATTCCGAAAATCTGAAAGACCAGCCGGCGAAACATAAAGAAAGATATGACAAATTGACAAATGAGTCAGAAGTTTTCACAAATAATTGCATTGCAGCTTTACAGAAAAAACCTTTCCAACAAATTTGGAGAGACCATTTACTTTCAATTTCGTATTTGAAACATCAAAATCCAAAGGTAAAATACAAAGAAGGTTTTTTTGTTTATTTGTATCCAAAACAAAATATTGAATGTGAAAAAGCCGTAAAAGAATACACAAAATTCTTTAAATCCTATAACCATGAAACAAATCAATTTGATAAAATAGCTTCCGGTTTTGATTTTCTGTATTTGGAGGATTTTATCGAAAAACTAAGGGAATCTTTCAATGAATCGTGGGTAAACGAATTGAAAATAAGGTATTTAGACAACTCGTAAAATTTTGATTTGAATTTCCAATTTCTCTAATTTCCAAATTTTCAAATCAGCAAATCAGCAAATCAACAAATCAGCACATCAAATGAATTTCCAAACCCTTATCCGTCAAGGCATTCCTGCCGTGTTACCGCCGAAAAAATCGCGCCGCGAAGGTGTAAGCCATGCGCCAAAGCGCAAAGATATTTTAAATGCCGAAGAGAAAAAACTCGCTTTGCGCAATGCCTTGCGTTATTTCGCGCCGGAACATCATGCCGAATTGGCACAGGAATTTCGCTCGGAGTTAGACACTTACGGGCGAATTTACATGTATCGTTTCCGTCCGGAGTATCCGATTTTTGCACGACCGATTTCCGAGTATCCGGCAAAATCGCAGCAAGCCGCCGCTATTATGTTGATGATTAACAACAACTTAGACGATGCCGTAGCGCAACATCCCGACGAGCTGATAACCTACGGCGGCAACGGCGCGGTGTTCCAAAATTGGGC
>DYSM01000194.1:4461-5695 GCA_020718265.1 Draconibacterium orientale
GCGAAACGGACTTCTCCGGAAAACTCTTCGTAACCGCAGGACTTGGCGGAATGTCGGGCGCACAGCCCAAAGCCGCCAACATTGCCGGCGTGATTTCCGTTACCGCCGAAGTGAACCCTGCCGCCGCCGAAAAACGCTACGCGCAAGGTTGGGTGGACGAGTTAATTTACGACTTGGACGAACTTGTAACCCGCGTAAATCATTATGTTTCAACAAAAAACGTGCGCTCGTTTGCGTATGTGGGCAACATTGTGGACGTGTGGGAATATTTTGCCGAAAAAGGTGTTTTTGTGGATTTAGGTTCCGACCAAACGTCCCTTCACAACCCTTGGGCTGGCGGCTATTATCCTGTGGGACAATCGTTTGACGAAAGCAACCGCATGATGGCGGAGCAACCCGATTTGTTCAAACAAAAAATACAAGAAACCCTGCGCCGACACGCCGCCGCCGTCCGCCGACACACCGACCGCGGCACGTATTTTTTTGACTACGGAAACGCGTTTTTGCTCGAAGCAGGTCGCGCGGGTGCCGACATTTTCAAATCGGACGGCTCGTTTATCTATCCGTCTTATGTTGAAGACATTATGGGTCCGATGTTTTTCGATTTCGGCTTCGGTCCGTTCCGCTGGGTGTGCACGTCGGGCAAGCCGGAAGATTTGGAAAAAACCGATAAAATTGCTGCAACTATCTTGAAAGATATTTCAAAAACCGCTCCGACAGAAATCATCAATCAATTGAATGATAATATTTTGTGGATAGAATCTGCCCAAGAGAATAAGCTCGTTGTGGGGTCGCAGGCACGCATTTTGTATGCCGATTGCGAAGGGCGCACGCGCATTGCGGAGGCGTTTAACCAAGCCGTGAACTCGGGCGAACTTTCCGCGCCGGTTGTGCTCGGGCGCGACCACCACGATGTGTCGGGCACCGATTCGCCCTACCGCGAAACCTCTAACATTTACGACGGCTCGCGCTTTACGGCGGATATGGCGGTGCAAAACGTCATCGGCGATGCGTTTCGCGGTGCCACGTGGGTGTCGTTGCACAACGGCGGCGGCGTGGGCTGGGGCGAGGTCATCAACGGCGGCTTCGGCATGTTGCTCGACGGCTCGCCCGAAGCCAACCGCCGACTGAAACTCATGCTCCACTGGGACGTGAACAACGGCATCGCCCGCCGGAACTGGGCACGCAACCCCGGCGCAATTTCCGCCATCAAACGCGCCATGCAAGCCGAACC
>DYSM01000195.1 GCA_020718265.1 Draconibacterium orientale
AACATTCAAGCAGAAATTTTGGTATATTTTAAAGTAGTTCAACAAGTTAAGAGTTTTCTTACAATCACTAAGTATCTGTCTCCGAGCCTTCCAATTTTTCTTTGATAATGATTGATGCCAAAACGGAAAGCCCAAGCAAGCCCAGAATTACGGCTAAGGACAACAAAATCGGGAACTCATAATACCACGAAATAACCATTTTAGTGCCGACAAAAATCAAAATTGCCGCCAAACCGTATTTTAGGTAACGGAAATATTGCACAATACCGGCAAGTGCAAAGTAAAGTGCTCGTAATCCGAGAATTGCAAATACATTGGACGTGTAAACAATAAACGTATCGTCGGAAATTGCCAACACCGCCGGAATGGAATCTACAGCAAAAATCAAATCTGAGAACTCGATAGTTATCAGCGTTATAAACAAAGGTGTGGCAAATTTCTTGGCATTTATGCGCACAAAAAACTTATCGCCGTGAAAATCGGGTGTTACCGGCATCATTTTTCTGAACAGTTTTACGAGCACATTTTTGTCAGGTTCAATTTTATCATCATCTTTTTCAAACGGAATTTTCGCGCCGGTGTAAATCAAAAATGCTCCGAAAACATAAATAATCCAATGAAACGTGTGAATGAGCTGAATACCCGCTATTATGAAAATGATGCGCAGAATCAACGCGCCTAAGATGCCCCAAAACAGCACTTTATGTTGAAACTCAGGCTTGACTTTAAAGAACGAAAATATCATAATGAACACGAACAGATTGTCCACACTCAATGATTTTTCTATGACATAAGCCGTCAAAAATTCCATCGCTTTAACTTTGCCGAACCATTCGTACACGCCGAAGTTGAACAACAAAGCCAAACTTATCCACATTGCACTCCAAAGCAATGCTTCTTTTATTTTTATTTCGTGATTTTTTTTGTTAAAAACCAACAAATCAAGCATCAGCATCGCCAAAACAAACACGCTGAACCCGACCCAAAGTATTAATTTTTCACTCATACGATACTATTAGATTTAAGACATCAGATTACAGACAACAGAATAATATCTGCTTTTTAGTAATCAAATATTGAAAAATTTTGATGCGAAATTATCTTAAAATTACGAGAAAGCGGCAAAAAGTCAAAAATTTTAAGGTTATTTTCGGTTTTGAACTGAATCTTCTGTGTGTTTAAAAATATTCAGCGTGTCAAACTGTTTGCGCCAAAATAAGCCCAAGCCTTGTGTGTAAGGGGCTTTGTCGTATTCCAAATCGTCGTTGGCACGGTTGTACATTTTCATTTTTAACGTGCCTTGTCTGTTCAATTTCAGTTCAGCCTCCACTTCACCTACCACGTTGCCCGAATTTTCTGCCGCCGCATCGCGTGCCTGCCCGCCTACGCCTACATTTCCGTTGATGGTAATGCGGTCGTCCCACAAATTTGTGGAAAGGGCAAGTTCAATCTCATCGCTGCTGACCAAATCGCCCTGTGCATAATTTACGCCAAAGTCGAAATTTTCACTTACATCGGACAACAGTCTATTGAGCTGAGCAGTAAGCACATCGCCCGTATTTACAACCGAGCCGCCCACAACTTCCTGACTAAATCCGGGCAAAGGTTGAAATTTTCCAATCATCAGCAAGGATAAAAATTGCACGTTCCTGTTTTCTTCGTCCAAATTCCGAATTTGTCTTACGATGTCTTCGTCCGTGTCCGTAAGTTCCACATCGAAAGCCACTTCGGGCGTCATCATGTTGCCTTTCATGGTAACAATGCAACTTGCGGTGGAATTCACGCCGGAATATTGTTCTTCTGCCATCAAACTCAAAACAGGAACTTTCCGAAGCGTGTAAATTGTGCGCAAATCCATTTCAATGTCTTCTTCCGGATTTCCGTGCAGGCTGATTTTACTGCCTTTTTCAACGTTAAATTCCTTATTGATAACGCCTTCGAGCGAGAAATTGTATTTTCCTTTTTCAATAATCAAATCGCCGAACGTGGTAATGTCGCCGCGCGTGTCCATGTTCACTTTCATGTCCGACGCGCCGCGCACCTTGATAACGCTGCCTGTGCGTTGGTCCATAATAAGTTGAATTTCAGCATCGGGCGTAACTTTTATGTCCAAATCTATGGTCATGCCCCATAAACCCGATGTGTATTCGGAATTTTCAGCAGTTTTACTGAACTCATCTTCATAAACCGTTGGCGTTACGAAACTTATAAATCCGGTTTCTTCGTCCAAACTTTCGCTTGCCGACAGCGGAATGAAAATGCGCGTATTTTTTCCGGTTTCAATATTTCCGGTAATTTTTAAATCGTCCACAGGTCCGGAGATTTTCATATCGCCGGTGCCGTGCACAGTGCCGTAAAAATACGCTGTATCAGTGGCTTGCGTGTTGTAAAGTTGGAAATTATCAAAATTAAATTTGAAATCCGTAATCATTTTATCAAAATTATCATGCTTGATAATGCCTTGAATTTCAGCCTTTTCATTTCGTTTGCCCGAACTCAGTTTCGCGGGAAGCAATTCTATTTTATGATTATCGAATTTCACGGTAACATCGCCTTCTGTTGAATTGTATTGAGTATTAAGCTCTTGCACATATACGAGCAAACTTTTGATGTTTGCAAATCCGTCGATATTCCACTTTTCGGTTGTGCCCCACAAATTTATTTTGCCTTCCAACTGTGTGCTGCGGCTCATTTGAACATAATCCTGAAAATAACTTTTAAACGCATTCGCTTTCAGTGCTTGCAGCGTTGTAGTCAGCCGAATGCTGTCATTTTCAGGTTTATAATAACCGACAGTTTCTATAACTTTGACCACGTTGCCGATGCTGTCGTTGCCTTGTTCCACAAATAAATTCAGTCCGATTTTATCTTCAGCCGCCTGCCAACTCGTTTTCAAAATCAATTTTCCCAAATTTATATCGTTTACAATCAGATTGTTAATTTTGTTTTCGGCAAAAAGAAGCGGTTGAGTTAAAGGTTGAATGATGCGTGTATTGCCGGAAAGTTTTCCGGAGATTTTAACGTCATCGCCGAGCAAAGGTTGCAGGTTTGCTATTTCAAAGTTCTCAAAAATGAGTTCGGAAATATCGGAAATACCGGAATTTTCAATGTCTGACATTAATACCGAACCGTCAAAACGAATATGTTGAGTATTTCTGTGAAGATGTAATTTATTGATTGTCAATAACATGGTGTCTAAAACCATGTCCGACTCGTCCACGCGCCACAACGAATCTTCAATAATAACTTCGGAAGGCAAAATCCGATTGCGCATTTCGAAATTTTCCGAATTCGGATATTTCATAAAGCTCAAAAGCCCCTTAATATCAGCTTTATACAATACGGAATCCTTATTATTCCAAGTTATGTTATATGCGATGCTGTCGTTTTGAATTTGTGTTTTGAGATACAAATTTTTGAAAAACATATCATCGGCAGGTTGTATTTTTTTGACATAGAACAATGTCCGAAACTTACCATTTAGTGTTGAAGACCTGACAGTTACAGAATCTAAATGAATGCCGTCCAGAAGAATTGCACCAATGTCTGCACGCAAATTCAACGAATCGGTGCGCGGCACATAACTGCCTTGCAATGTGCTGTTTCTCGAAATTCGCAGTCCGGGATAAATAAAATCGGCAAGCACTTGCGTTTTTTTTAAATTCAACTCAAAACTCAGTTGTTCTGTCTGAGAATCAACAGTTTGTATTGCAGAATCGGGCTTGGGGAAAAATGATGGCAGCAGTTCGGCAAGTTCGGATTCGAGTTTATCCGTGAGTACACCGAGTTTTCCGGTTTGGTAGATTTTTGCATCAAAAACATCGGACAACAGCTTGATTTCCTTTTGATTATCGGCAAGTGTTTTTCCGGTAAGCGTGAGTGAATCAATGCTCAAATTTAAGGTATCATTTTGGTAACGAAACGGCTTTTTGAAATGAATATCGCCCTCAAAATCTTCCAACGTTATGCCGCGAAACTTACCTTGAATCGCAAACCGAAGCAAAGATTTGCGAAATTCCGGCTCGATATTCATTGCTTTCAAATTCAAAGTGTCGGCATAGGTATTAAATTCTATTTCAGGTATTTGCTTGTTAAAATCGGCTTTTGCCGTGATACCGGCTTTCACATTCGGACGGTCGATAATGACGGACGCGCTGTCTATCCGCATATCGTTCATATCAGCATAAATACTGACATTCTGATAGTTAAACGATTTGTAGAACAGGCTGTCTATTTTGCCTTCCGTGTGCAGTTTTATCTTTTTTTGTTTTGTATAATCGAATTTCAAATTCTGAAAAAAGCTGACTTTCCCAAAATTACGGTCGCCGATTATTTTACTCATTTCCAATTCATTAGCTTTCAACAAACCTTCCAAAGCGAAAATTGAAGCGGAGTCTTTTCTCGCCGTAAGTGTCAAAGTCAGTTTGCCTATGTTGGTGTCAATCACGCCGTCGGATACGAAATCGCTCGTTTCGCCGCGCGTGTTGCCTTCATAACTGAGCTTGGAAATGTTGTCCAATTCGGCGGGCAAATCGGGCATGAGTGCTGTGTCGCCGCGCATTTTTAATGTTTTGAGGTCGGAAACATTGATTTTCAGGCTGTTCACAACTACATTAAATTGCAAATCGTCCGCGTTTGGCAAATTTGTAACGTCCGAATCAATATCCAAAAGCACAATATCGTCCAAACCAATGTGTAAACCTCTGGTTTGCAAGTTACTGACTGTTCCGTTAATTTTGCCGGACAAACTCAACGTATTGTGCAAACCGCTTATCGCATCGGTAAAATACACTAAGTCATTGAGATTGAAGTAAGAAGAATCTTTTGCATCGATGTGCATTTGCACGCTGTCGATAAAATTTCCGAAGGCTTTCGGCGATTCGTAAGCAAGTTGAATTTTGTTAAATTCGAGCTTACTCAAATTTGTATTTATCAGTAAATCTGTGAGATAAACTTGTGAATTATCGTAACGAATGGTGTCGCCGGCAAGTTTTTTGAGTTCAAAGCCGGATTTTTCTTTGACCTTCAAACTGTCTAACGAAAGTTGAATAACATCATCGAATAATTGCAGATTTTTTGCATGAAGATTCAAATCCGAAAGTTTCAGATTGTCAAAATCCATGCCCGCCGCGCTGTCCGCCGCGTTAAATGTTCTGTAACGAAACTCGGAATTTTCAACGCTGATACGCGCACAATCCATCGAAAACGCAGCCGAACTTTCGACAGTATCCGTTTCCGACGACGCAAACGCATCGGCAATGTATTGAAAATTAAGCACTCCGGGCGACACTTCATACAAATTGGCTCGCAGCATATCGGCGTGAAACGTGCGAAAACTCAAATCGCCTTTGTAAATTGCCCTGAGCTTCGGAAAAACGCGCAAGGTCTTGACATACAACAAGGTATCGCCGGCTTTGTCTTCAGCATAAAATTTCTCTATAGTCAAACCGCTCCACAATGATAAGCGCAGCGTTTGCATCTCAATTTTGGTGTCAATTTTTGCACGCAAATACGCCAACGCTTTGTTTTTGGCATACCTTTGCACAGGCGCAGTTTGTATCAAAACACCCAAAATAATGACGAATCCGATAATTCCGATAAGGACGTATCCGAGTATGCGCAGCGGTTTTGTGATATATTTCTTCTTGAATTTCAATATCTTATATTAGATTTGAGATTTGAGAT
>DYSM01000196.1 GCA_020718265.1 Draconibacterium orientale
AATTTAACTTTACAAACTTTCAACTTTATGACTTTTTATACTGAACTCATTATTTGAATGATATTATAAGCGAACGCCCGGATTGAACGGTAAATCGCTCTTCGCGCGACATGGAAGTTTGTGTCGCAATTTTCGGTCGATACACTGCAACATAATCGCCGGGTTGCAATTTTATGTTTTCCGCCTTGATTTCCGTAAAATGTTTTACAAGTGTAACTTTCTGGTCTTTAATAAGATACACGCCTCCTATTCCTTCTGTGGGAAATTGAAAGTTGATAATTCCGGGTTGCGCTACTCGAAGTGTGTTCATGTTGCTTTGAGAAATTTGTATGCCGGTAAAATACGTTCGCGGATAGGTCAAAACTTCAATATCATATTTGCCCGTAATGTAGTTTTCAGGTTGAAACATGTCCTGAACATTAAGCGTTTGCATGGTTCCGGAAAGGCGCACAATTGAAGGCGTTCCGTCGAGTTCAAGTCCGGAATTTTGGATGATATTCAGACTTCCCTGCGGCGTTTTTGCTGTGATAATGTTATGTTTACCTTCAATAATTTTAATGTCTTTCACGTAAACGGGCGGAATCGTATGCACGGTCATGGCGTACGTAAAATGCGAAGGCAGCGCAATCGTGTCGGGCACACCTTTATAATTCATGGTATGTATGAAATTTTGAGCAACGCCGCCCGTAGCTTGGTTTTGCAGCGTGATTGCAACGTTTGTTTCGAGCGGTTTTCCGTCGGAATTAAGTAAATTTATTTGCGCGGTCGTACTCGTAACTGCTTTTTTGATGACTTGGGTTAAAATGTTTTTAAAATCTTGTTCGGTTTCAGCGTTGTAAAAATCGCCGATGCACTCAAAAGCCGATTTAAACTCAACTTCTAAGCCAATTCCAATCACAAAAGGTTTGAGAATGATGCCTTTAGATTGTAGTCCGAGTGCAATTTTGCACGGGTCGCCGTCGCAAGCTTCAATGCCGTCTGTGATTAAAATTACAACATTTCTACAATTAGTGCAAGGCGGAAAATCCTCGGCGCATTCTTCGAGTGAGCGGGCAATCGGCGTGGTGCCTTTGGGCTGAGTCATGCGCAGTTTTTGCTTAATTTGCTCGGCATTATTGACTGCAAAAGGCACTTCGAGGCGCGTGTCGCTGCAATCTTGCGGCGGTACAGGACTTTGATGTCCGTACATGCGTAACGCGAGTTCCACATTTTCAATTTTACGCAGACTATCAACCATTTGTATGAGCAAAAGTTTTGCAACATCTATTTTTTTTTCGCTTTGCCAATAGCCGAGCATACTGTTGGATTCGTCGAAAATAAATAAAATTCTTGTCTTAACCGGAACTCTTTTTTGTGCTTCAATTAGCTGATTTACTGAAATTAGAATCAGAAATATCAGAATTATTCTTTTAAAAAACTTCATACCGGATAACTGTAGAAACTAAAAATTGGACTTACTAAATCAACTTCAACCCGACAACCGTAACATCGTCGCGGAAAGGTTCATTTTCACTAAATTTTTCAATCACACCTGCAAGAATTGACTCTTGTTCGGAACACGTATATGGTGCAATTTCGTGTAAAAGCGTAACCAAACGTTGCGTTCCGAAACGTTCTCGTGCTGCGTTATTTTGGTCTTTGTAACCGTCGGTCATCATATAAATCACATCGTTTGATTTTGCTGTAAATCGTTCATTTACAAACAATACCGCGGGATTTGAACCCGATTTTCCGCCGATAGCTTTTCGAGTTCCGCGAATACGGTGCAGATTATTTTTATCGCTTTGAAAGAAAAAGATGTCTTGCTTTGCTCCGGCATACACAATATTCAATGAGCCGTCTTCGTTCGGAGTTTTACTGATTCGCACAATTGCGACATCCATTCCGTCTCTGTTGTTTCCTTCTTCTTGGTTAAGAGCCTGAATTACAGAAATATTAAGCCTTACAAGAATATCATTCGGCTTACTGATGTGCATATCTTTGATTATTTCTTTCAGCAAACGATTTCCGATTAAGGACATGAATGCGCCGGGAACACCGTGTCCGGTGCAATCGACAACAGCTACAAAATAATATTTTTCAATTTCGATTGTCCAATAAAAATCGCCGGAAACTATATCTTTAGGTCGATAAAACACGATTGGTTCGGCAAAACCTCTAAATCGCTTTTTGTAAGGAAGAATGGAATTCTGAATCGTTTTAGCATATACGATGCTGCTTCGCACGTTTTCAGAATAGCGTTTAATGGCTTCGTTTTGGTTCTCAAGCTCTTCGTTTTTGGACATGACTTCTTTTTCTACCTCTTTCAAGTCCGAAATATCAGAATCTACGGCTATCAAGCGAACGACTTCTCCGTTTTGGTCCAAAATCGGTGTCCAAGTTGTTTGCACCCAAACGGTTTTACTTTTTCCCAAAGCTCTGTTGGACCGAACTAATGTTTTTTTGGTTTCAAAAACTTCTTTTACAGACGATTTTATGATGTCGTCAAATTTTCCGTCTAAAATATTTGTTCCTCTGCCTTGAATAAATTCCTCGAACGTGTTGTATCCGAATATCTTACAAAACCCTTCGTTGAACCATTCAAAATTACCGTGTTTGTCCAAAATCGTAACAGAATTATCGGTTTCCCGTGCAACAATTGAGAGTTTTTCAAGTTCAACATTAATTTCTTTTAATGCACGCGTGCGTTCTTCAACCTTTTGCTCCAAAACTTCGTTTTGTTTGCGTAATTTGCGAGTGCGTTGGATAAAAAACAGTAAAATGCTGCTTCCTACGAGCAAAAACATACCGACTATAAACCAAATTGTTTTCCAAAACGGCGGTTTTACGGTAAGTTTTATGGTTGCCATTTGCGAAGCATCGCACCAGATGCCGTCGCTGTTTGTTGCACGCACTTTTAATTTATAATCGCCTGCCGGCAAGTTAGTAAACATAAACTGGTGCTGATTATCAAACTCAATCCACTCATCTTTGTAACCCTCGAGCATGTAAGCGAACTTGTTTTTTTCCGGATTTGTTAAATCTAAAGCAGCAAATTCAAACGAAACCACATAATCATCGTACGTCAAATGCAATTCTTTAACATTTTCAGCAACAAGCGAAGCAAATGAATTGGTATTTAGGAAGATAGACTTATTAAATTTCTTAAAATCGGCAAGTACAACATTAGGTTTGTGTGCATTGAGTTTGATATTTTCCGGGCGAACGCGCGTATATCCGCTGATATGACCGAAATAGAGTGTGCCGTCTTTGGTTCGACAAGCAGAAGTTCTGTTAAAACCGGTTTCCGCTAAATCGTCTTCTATGCCATAAGAGATAACGTCATAAGTATTTATGTCGAGTTTTGCCAATCCGTCGGATGTGCTTATCCACAAATTTCCGCTTTTATCCGCCAAAATAGACATGATTGAGGAAAGTGCTTTTGTGGCTTTGTAAGGCTTTGTAAATGAATTTTTTAAAGGATCAAACAAAAATAAACCGCCGCCCGATGTCCCAACCCACAATCGACCGTCGTGCGTTTGATACATGTCCGTGAAGGAATTTTCGGCTTCATCAATATTTTCAGAATTCTCTTTTTTATGAAAATATTGCGTAAATTTGTCTGTATCAGGATTGTAAAGGTTTAACCCCGACGATGTTAATATCCAAATTCGATTCTGTTGATCTTGATAGGTTGCGGTAACATAATTATCCGACAGAGCCTCTCCTGTTTCGCCTTCTTTTGAGTAACGCGAAACGGTATAATTACCTGATTTATCGAACATTATCTTACTCAATCCGTCTATATGTCCGACCCAAATATTTCCGGAGTTATCTTTAAAAATATGATTTACGACATCGCTTACCAAGCGTTTGTTTTCAGCTCCGGTTGCCCGAAACTGCGTGATTTTGTGAGCCTCACCCCGAGTTTCGATTTTGTTTACGCCGCCCTCATACGTTCCGACCCAAACCTCATCGCCTTCGGAGCAAAGCGAGCGAATACGGTCGTTCGAGAGCGAATTGGGTTTGCCGTCGCTTTTAAAAACATCAGTTTTGTCGGAGCTTAAATCGAAACGGATTAAACCGCTTTTAGTTCCGCCCCACAGGATGTTGTCGTATTGTTTCACGATGCTGTTTACGGAATTGTCTTTGAGTTTGAAAGTCAGCAAATCAAAATTTGTAAATTTTGCGGGTTTCAAATCCAAAACGCTTATACCGCCGCCGCGCGTTCCTACCCAAAGATTGGCGGCATTATCTTCCATAATTACTTCTATGGTATTGTGGCTCAGACTTTGCGGATCGTCTTCGGAAAATACGATTTCGGTAAATTTTCCGGTTGCCGAATCAAAAAAGTTCAAGCCGCGCTCGTAGGTTCCAATCCAAAAATTACCAAAACTGTCTTCAATTATAGTTTGAATTCGAGCATCGGATACGGTTTCCGGTGTTTTGCCTTTCGGATAGTGCAAAAACTGGTCTAACTTCTTGATATAAACTTCCAAACCGTTTTCGCGTGTGCCAACCCACACTCGCCCGCGTGAATCCGCAAGTACAGATTGTAAATTCAACGAACTAAGCCCCGTCGAAGTTCCGTTTGGTAAAAAACGCTTGGTTTTACCGGTTTTTATGTCAAACCGATTTAAGCCGTTTGCGGTAACGAGCCAAATGGAACCCTCTTTGTCATAAGACATTCCGCGAATATTATCGGAACTCAATGTCGTTTCATCACCCTGCACGCTGATGTAATTTACGAACGTACCGTCGTCCGAATATTTGCTTAATCCTTTGGCTGTCGATAACCAAACGTTGCCGTAGGAATCCTCCAAAATACCGCGTATCATGTTGGATTTTATGCTTTTAGGATTTTTTTCGTCATTTACAAAACTGTAAACTCGTGCATTCGCTCTATCGTATAATGTGATTCCGCCGTTGTATGTCCCGAGCCATATTCTGCCTTTTGAATCTTCAAAAATAACCCCAAAATTGTCAGATATTAAGGTTGTTGAATCTTCGGCATCGTGCGAATAGTTATGGAAGGTGTAGCCGTTGAATTTGCTCAAACCATTTTGAGTACCAACCCATACGAAGCCTGTTTTGTCCTGAAAAAGACTGTACACGTTGTTATGTGCCAAACCTTTACGAACATTCAAATGCAAAAATTTATAGTTATCTTGCGCACTCACCGAGAGATAAGCGCAGAAGATAATACTTAATACAATTTTTAATTTTCGAAACATGAAACAAGCTTTGAAAGTAAATACAAATCTAAACTATTTTTTTATCTTTAAATGTAAATTTAACATTAATAAATCAATAAAGAAATTCTGTAACTATTCAGCCGCTATAAACAACTGATTAATAATAACATATAAATATTATTTTATTATATCATCAGTATAAAATATGATAATTTATTTATAACAAATTGATTAACAATGAATTAAAGTTTAGTTAAAATATATTAAAGCCTTATTGGTTTTTATACAGTGCTGATAATCAATTGTTTAAAAAATCAAGAGTGGCTGAATAGTTACGAAATTATTTACCGAAATTTGACCTCAAAAAGAATATTTTTTCGTAAAAACATACAAATCTACATCCATAATCAGACCAAAGTTAAGATAATTCGTTTAAAGCCGATAAAAAATGAATGAGTTCAGTATAAAAAGTCATAAAGTTGAAAGTTTGTAAAGTTAAATT
>DYSM01000197.1 GCA_020718265.1 Draconibacterium orientale
GTTTGTAAAAAAAAAGTATTTAACATTAAAATAAATCTTCGGAGTTTTCAGTTAGATTGAGTTACTAAAAAATATTGATATGATTAAAATTGATAAACATTCTATTATTAAACCCAAAATACTTGATAATACTTGGATTGCAGAAAAGTTAAACAAAATACAAGATATGCCTAATCCGGGCGATTTAATTACTGAAAAATACAATGACAAAAGCGTTCGGACAGCTCTAAATCAGTTATATAGAAATAAATGTGCTTATTGTCAAGGAGAAGCAGAGACGGCTCAATATACATCACGTATAGATCATTTTCGACCAAAGGACAAAATTAAAGTAAACAAAAAACAAATCGAGAATCACAAAGGATACTATTGGCTTGGCTATGAATGGACAAATCTATTACCTACATGTGAAAAATGCAACAATCATAAATCTAATCAATTTCCGCTAAAAGAGGAAAATTCAAGAATCTCCGACAACCTCGCGGAAGAAGGTTTCATAAATGAAGGCGAATTTCAGTTTGATAATTTCAAAATTACAAAACTGGTAAAAGAACAACGACTACTGCTCAACCCGGAAATAGATGACGTTGATAAACATTTATATTTTCTGCCCACCGGAGAAATAAGGCATATAACAGAAGAAGGTGAAACGACAATAAAAATATACGATTTAAACCGAGGTTCGTTGATCTTTGAACGAAAGAAGATAATTGATGATATTGTAAGAGAACTAATATCTATCTTCATAAAATACGAAGATAACAGAAACCGGATGGACGAATTCTTTGACAAACTCAATGAAAATAACTCGGATTTAAAGTATTCAAGATTTCGTTTCTTTATTCAGAATTTTTTTGATTTTTTTATTATTCAACGTTTTGAAGATATTGGGCTTTCTAAGCACGCTCAAATTCTAAAGGATATTTACAAACAAAGGTCTGTATGAGAAACAAAAGCCCCTCGTTAATCAAAACGAGGGGCTTTTATTTCAAGTTCTTTAAAAATCCGAGTTCATCGACATGATAAATTCGTCGTTGTCGCGGGTGCGTTTGAGGCGGTCGCGCATGAATTCCATAGCTTCCACAGGGTTCATATCGGCGAGATAATTGCGCAGAATAAATATTTTGTGCAACATGTTTTCCGAATACAAAAGGTCTTCGCGGCGTGTGCCTGAGGCATTTACGTCCACAGCCGGATAGATGCGTTTGTTCGACAATCGACGGTCGAGTTGCAATTCCATGTTGCCGGTTCCCTTGAACTCTTCAAAAATTACTTCGTCCATTTTCGAGCCGGTGTCGATGAGCGCGGTGGCTACAAT
This sequence comes from Draconibacterium orientale, assembly GCA_020718265.1. GTDB lineage: Bacteria > Bacteroidota > Bacteroidia > Bacteroidales > JAADGE01 > DYOJ01. The sequence goes on from DYSM01000197.1 coordinate 1,319, forward strand.
CGTGAGCGAGCCGCCGTTTTCGATGTTACGCGCCGCGCCGAAAAAGCGTTTGGGTTTGTGCAACGCGTTTGCTTCCACGCCGCCCGAAAGTACCTTGCCCGATGCGGGCGAAACCGTGTTGTAAGCGCGTGCCAGACGCGTAATGGAGTCGAGCAAAATCACAACATCGTGTCCGGATTCTACGAGGCGTTTTGCCTTTTTCATCACAATTTCCGCTACTTTTACGTGGTTGTCGGCAGGCATATCGAAAGTTGAAGCTATCACTTCCGCATTTACACTGCGCTCCATGTCTGTTACTTCTTCCGGTCGTTCGTCGATGAGCAGAATAATCATGTAAACTTCGGGGTGATTGGCGGCAATGGCGTTTGCTAAGTCTTTGAGCAACACCGTTTTACCCGTTTTTGGTTGCGCCACAATCAGTCCGCGTTGTCCTTTTCCGATAGGCGAAAATAGGTCGATAACGCGTGTGGAAAGTGTTGAGGCTTTGCCTGTGATGTTGAATTTTTCTTCCGGAAACAAGGGCGTTAAATGGTCGAACGGAATACGGTCGCGAATATTTTCGGGCAAACGTCCGTTAATTTCTTCAACTTTGATGAGCGGGAAATATTTTTCGCCTTCTTTCGGCGGACGAATTTGACCTTTTACGGTGTCGCCGGTTTGCAAGCCGAACAATTTAATTTGCGATTGCGACACATACACATCATCGGGCGAGCTGAAATAATTGTAATCCGACGAACGCAGAAAACCGTAGCCGTCGGGCATCATCTCAAGCACGCCGGTTGTGGAAATTACAGGTTCAAATTCGTAATTGGAATTGAAACCTTGTGTGTTATTTTGTTTTTGTTGATTTTGATTATTCTGCTGATTCTCACGATTTTGGTTGTTATTTCCGTTTTCGCGATTCTGATTATTCGTCAGATTCGGGTTGGCTTGTTTCGAGAATTCTTTGCGGTCGTGTTTCTTTAACTTATTGTTATGCGGCAAACGCGTGTCGTTTTCACGGCGGTCGTTTTGGTTGTTTTCGGAAATTTCGTTGTTGTTTTCCGAGTCTGATTCTTGTTCTTCGCTTTCTTCAACGACTTCGTTTTCAGTATCTGACGGCTCAACTTCTTCAGAATACTGTTCGGAATTTTCGATAATTTCGGAGGTTTTGTTTTCCGATTTTTCGCCTTCCGGGTTTGCATTTTCAATTGCAGCCCACTCGCTTTTTTTTACGAGTTTTTTTGGACGAAACTCAACGGGGGCGGGTGTTATGGGCTGTTCTGTTATGGTTTCTGCCGCAACTTCGTTTTCTTCTTTTATTTCGGACAAACTCTCCGGCTGTTCGTGTTTTACAACGACTGTTTCTTCATGTTTTGTGCGTGGTTTGCGTCCGCGTTTTTTCTCCTTTTCGGGTAAAATCGACGATTCGTCAATGGCTTGTTGGTCTAAAATCTTGTAAATCAAGTCTTGACGTTTGAATTTATCCAAACGAATAATGCCCATTTCCTTAGCAATATCTTTAAGATCGGGTAGTTTTTTCTCGCTGAGCGTTAAAATGTCGTACATAAATTGTGAATTAATTACTGAGAGTGTGCTAAAATTGAACTTTTTTTGAATTTTTGTGCAACGTTTAAGATTTTAAAGTTGCAACCGAAGCGTGTTTTTTCTTAAAACAGTTGCAATGTTAAGAATTTTTCAGTTTTTATGCAAATAAAATATCGTAAATATTTGTTTTCAAGTAAGTTTCGGTTTTGAATTGTTCTAATGTTTTGTGTAAAGTTTTTAAAATCAGTAAGTTATATTCTGTACGTCATAGTTTTAATTTGACATAACTTGACAGTTTTGCTTTCATTTTTATGACTTCTTTTTCGGTCAAATTATTATTTCGGATGTCAAGATATTCCAGATTTGTGAAATTTTGAATTGTTTCGGGCAATGAATTTATGGCATTGTTCTTTAGGTTCAACGTAACTAACGATTTTGCTTCGCCTATTTCGGCAGGCAACGTTGTAAGTTTATTGTTCGAGAAGTCTAAGATTTTCAAACTTTTAAGTCCGCCTATCGTTTGCGGCAAACTTTCTATGGCGTTGTAATTCACAATAAGTTCCTGTAAATTGCTCAAATCGCCGATGGTTTGCGGCAAGCGCGTGAGTTGGTTGTTGTAAAGGTTCAATTTTTCGAGGTCTTTGAGTTTGCCGATTTCCGGCGGAATGCTGCGCAAAATATTTGACGAAACGTTCAAATCCGTAAGCGATTCCATAAGTCCGATTTCGGGCGGAAGACTTTGAAGTGCGTTTTTTTCGAGATTCAACACGCCCAAACGCGTAAGATTTCCGATTTTCGAACTCAACACAACTAACTTATTATCAGATACATTCAATTCGTAAAGGCTCGAGAGGTTTTGAAGTTCGTCGGGCAGTTCGGAGAGTGCATTTTTGGACAAATCCAACATGCGCAGGTTGCTTAGTTTTCCAATCTCATGCGGAATGTTACGCAGCTCATTTTCAGCCATATTCAGATACGGAATGAACGCCATACGGCTGATTCCGGACGGCACTTCGAGCAGTTGATTTTTGTGAATATCAAAAATCATTAAATTTGACAAACGCCCGATACTGTCGGGCAATTCGCGCAGTTCGTTTTCCGAAACATCCACAGCTTGCAACATGCGCAAATCGCAAAACGAGTCCGGCAAACCTGAAAGTCTGTTTTTTCGCAAGCCTAAATTTATCAATCCGGACAGATTTCCGATATTGCCGGGCAAATTTACAAGGGCATTTTCTTCGAGGTTAACGCTTTGTAAAAGAGGCAAATTACAAATCTCACTCGGAAAATATTCCAAATTATTCATGGCAACATCCAGCATGATTAAGTTTGGTAAATCGCCGATTTCAGGCGGAATCGTTTTTAGTTTATTTTCACCCAAAGTCAAAAACTGTAAATTCTGCAAAGTCCCAATTTCAGCAGGAATCGAAACAAGCTCATTTCCATATAAATCAAGTATTTGCAGCCTTACGAATAAGAAAACTTCCTCCGGCACCTCCGTTAAGCCTTGGTTACTTAAATTCAATTTGTAAACTTTTTGAGGTGATTTTAGAGCTTCTTCAATTGAGAAATATTCTTTTTCGCCCACTAAAACAGTTTCTTCCAGCAAAGTTTGTGCCTTTGCCATACTTAAACTCAAACTTAGAAATAGGATATAAATTAGTTTCATAAAAACTGTTCGTTTTCGAAATTTGACGAAATATTCAAAAAAAATTCTATTTAGATACAATAGTAAGCAATTTAACTGTTTTTTGCGTGTTTATTTTATAATATTTGACAAAAATGAATGTGAAAATATCCAATACGATTGCCGAAACATTCCTTTTCCTATAACAAAACGGCAAGTTTATAAAAAATATTTAAACTTTTTTTTTTGTATGACGAACTTTTTATATCTTTGAATGAGTAAATTTTAGTTAAATTGCAGACGTGTATATTTTTTAAAACACATTTTGCGAAACACAACTTGTTAATTATGAGATGTATAATTGTAGATGATGACAAAGTTTCCAGACTACTTTTGGAAAGTCATATTCGAAAAACTGATATTTTGAGCCTCGAATCGAGCTTTGAAAGTGCTGCGGAAGCCATAAATTATTTCAACAGTTCCAACGTCGTTGACCTCATTTTTTTGGATGTGGAGATGCCCGACATGGACGGCATGGAGTTTTTGGAAGTATCTAATAATTTGCCGCAAATTATTATTGTGTCCGCCAAAGAAAAATATGCTGTTAAAGCTATTGAATACGATGTTACCGATTATTTGGTAAAACCGGTGTCGCAAAGCCGTTTTCTGAAAGCAGTGAACAAAGCTAAGGAAAAATTTGACGATGAAATTGCTCGAAACAGTGCAAAAGGAATTTTTATCAAAAGCAGTTCCTCTTCGTTCATTCGCTTACTGTATGACGATATTGTTTGGATTGAAGCCCTTGAAAACTATGTGGTTATCAATACCGAAGACGACAAATACACCATTCATTTTACCATGAAAGCCATTTTGGACAAAATTCCACAAGACCAGTTCAAGCGCGTTCATCGGTCGTTTATTGTGAATATGGACAAAGTAAACATGATAGAAGACAATATGATGATGTTAAAACTTGCCGGAGGCAAAAAGAAATCGGTTCCGATTGCAAAATCCTACAAAGACCAACTGATGAAAGACATCAATGTGGTTTCAAAATAAACAAAAAAGCATCGAACGTTCGATGCTTTTTTGTTTATGCAGACTTCGCATTTAGTGTTTGTAAGAAATTGTGTAAATATTTGAATTACTGGTAACTATTCAGCGACAAAAATAATAAAAAATTTCCGGCATTTTTCAGAACAA
>DYSM01000198.1 GCA_020718265.1 Draconibacterium orientale
AAAATTAGGAATTACAAGTTTCAAATTTCAAGTTACAAACACATGAACCTCCGCGAAACCGTTGATTATCACCTCAAAGCCACTTGGCATTCGCTTACAAAAATGTATAACAGAATTGCCGAAAAATATGAAACCTCCCAAACCATTGGCTACGTTTTAATAAATGTGGACAAAGAAGGCACGCCTGCCACACAAATCGCAAAAGCACTCGGTATGGAACCAACAAGCCTAAGTCGTTTGCTTAAAAGCATGGAACAGAAAGGCTTAATCTACAAAGAAGACGACGAAAATGATAAACGCGTTGTCCGAATTTTTTTGACCGATTACGGGGTAATTCAGCGCAAAATTGCGAAAAACACCGTCATCAAATTTAATGAAAAAATACTGAAAAAAGTCTCCGAAAAAGAGCTGAAAATATTTTACAAAGTCATCAATGCCATCAACGAATTGGCGAACGAGGAGAAGGAAGAAGTTAGTAACAAGTAGCAAGTTATGAATATCAAGTAGCAAGAAAAAAGTCTGAAAAATGCAATACATTGAAGCTATATCACCCGAAAATGCAATATTTAAGTCGTTATTTTTAGCCGGCGGGATAAGTAGTTGTCCAAATTGGCAGGAGGAAGTAGCAAAGGCATTGTCGAAAATTGAGTTAACTATTTTCAACCCTCGGCGTAAAAATTTCGATGTTCTAAACCCTGCTGAAACCGAAGCTCAAATTGAGTGGGAGTATCATCGCCTTCGGCAGGCTGATTACATCATATTTCATTTCTCGGCTGCGACGCTTAACCCTATTACGCTTTTTGAATATGGTGCCGCATTGGAACGAGAGCAAAAACTATTTGTAAACGTACATCCTGATTATCAACGTAAAACAGATATTGAAATTCAAACCCGACTAAAACGCCCTGAAATAGTATTAACCTATTCGATTGAGGACTTGGTGAAGCAATTTAAAACGTATATGAATGAAAATCAGACAAATATAAAATAATTAAAAATCTGTGTAAATCATTAGAATCTGTGTCATCTGTGTTCTAATATTTCAAAGCAGTGAACACGGATAACACAGATTAAACAGAGAATCACAGATAAAAATAATCAAAAATTAATAAATTAAAATGGTATGACCAGAAGAATCAGAAAAGTAGCCGTGCTCGGTTCCGGTGTAATGGGTTCCGGAATTGCGTGCCACTTCGCAAACATCGGTGCCGAGGTTTTGCTCCTCGACATTGTGCCGCGCGAACTGGCACCCGATGAGAAAAAAAAAGGGCTGACACTTAACGACAAACCCGTCCGTAATCGTCTTGTAAACACCGCTTTGCAAGCCACGCTTAAATCAAAACCCTCGCCGATTTACAAGCAGGAATTTGCCAAACGCATCGCCACCGGAAATTTCGACGACGACCTCAAAGGCATCGCAACCTGCGATTGGATTATCGAAGTGGTGGTGGAGCGCATGGACATCAAGCAACAGGTGTTCGAGAAAGTCGAGAAATTCCGCAAAAAAGGAACGCTCATAACGTCCAATACCTCAGGGCTTTCCATCGAAGCAATGACCGAAGGACGCAGCGAAGATTTCCAAAAACATTTCTGCGGAACACACTTTTTCAATCCGCCGCGTTATCTCAAACTTTTCGAGATAATTCCGTCCTCAAAAACTTCGCCCGAAGTGCTTGATTTTCTGGCAGAATACGCCCGAAAATTCTTGGGCAAAACCACTGTATTGGCAAAAGATACCCCGGCGTTCATCGCCAACCGCATCGGCACGTATTCCATCATGGATTTGTTCAACAATGTGAAGTCTTACGGGTTGAATATCAGTGAAATAGACAAACTCACAGGTCCGCTTATCGGTCGTGCAAAATCGGCAACCTTCCGCACCGCCGACGTGGTTGGTTTGGATACGCTGGCTCACGTGGCAAACGGTATCAAAAGCAGCACTAAGGACGAAGCAAACGACAGTTTCCGCGTGCCGGATTATCTGCAAAAAATGTTGGACAACGGCTGGCTCGGCTCCAAAACCGGACAAGGTTTCTCGAAAAAAGCCGAAATTGACGGCAAAAAAGTCTTCCCCACTTTGGATTTCGACACCTTGGAATATACGGTGGACGCAAAACCGAATTTCCCTGTTTTGGAAAAAACAAAAGCACTTGGTTTGAAAGAACGTATGCCCGTTTTGTTGGGAGACAAAACTAAAGTCGGCGAATTTTTCCGAAAATCGTTTTACGGCTTGTTCCAATATTCCTCCAACCGCATTCCGGAAATTACGGACGCACTTTACAAAATTGACGATGCCCTCAACGCCGGCTTCGGTTGGCAACTCGGTCCGTTCGAGACATGGGATGCCGTTGGTGTGCCGAAAACTGTTGAGAAAATGGAATCAGAAGGAAGAAAACCCGCACAGTGGGTATATGAAATGTTGGATTCGGGCATCAATTCGTTTTACAAATTTGAAAACGGAAAGAAACTTTTCTACGATATTCCCACAAAATCCTACAAAGTGATTCCGGGCAGCGAAAACACAATTTCGCTTGATGCTTTGCGCGATAAACACGTGATTTTCAAGAATGAAGAAGCCTCTGTGTTCGACATCGGCGACGGCGTGTTGAACGTAGAATTTCACTCAAAAATGAACGTTATCGGCGGCGGAACTTTGCAGGCTCTCAACAAAGCAATTGATTTAGCCGAAGAAAAATACAAAGCCGTTATCATTTCCAACGAAGGCGAACATTTTTCTGCCGGTGCAAACGTGGGCATGATTTTCATGATGGCTGTGGAGCAAGAATATGACGAATTGAACTACGCCGTTTCGATGTTCCAAAATACCATGATGCGCCTGCGTTACAGCGCGATACCCGTCATTGCCTGCCCGCACGGATTGGCACTCGGCGGCGGTTGCGAACTCTCGATGCACTCGGATAAAGTGATTGCACATGCCGAAACCTACATGGGTTTGGTGGAATTCGGCGTGGGTGTAATTCCCGGCGGCGGCGGCACGAAAGAATTTGCCCTGCGCCTCGGCGACGAACTGAAAGACGGCGATGTGCGCAACAACGCCTATTTGCAACGCTATCTGTCTATCGGTCAGGCAAAAGTCTCGACATCGGCGTATGAAGCCTTCGATTTAGGTTACCTCAGACCGGGCATTGATGAAGTGGTTGTCAGTCGCGCCGACCAAGTGGCGTATGCCAAAAAAGTTGCCCTGCAAATGGTTGAAAAAGGTTACACACAACCCGCACCTCGCAACAATGTGCGCGTGCTCGGAAAAGAAGTGCATGGCATGTATCTTGTTGGTGCTGATAGCTTTACGGCAGGTGGTTACATGAGTGAACACGACAAACTCATTGCCGAAAAACTCGGATACGTCCTCGCCGGCGGCGACATCTCGCAAGCCCTCACCGAAGTAACAGAACAGTATTTGCTTGACTTAGAACGCAAAGCATTCATCGAGCTGTGCATGCAACGCAAAACGCTGGAACGAATGCAAAGTTTGGTAACGTCAGGCAAGATTCTGCGTAATTAATTTTATAAGTAATAAGTAAAATTGAATAATGAATAGCAAAACAGATTTAAAAGTAAGAACAAAGAAATTTGCGCATCGGTGTGTTAAATTATCTATTGCTTTGCCAAATAGTACGCTCGGAAAGCACATTCAAGGTCAATTAATTCGCTGTTCTACTTCTGTGGCTGCAAATTACAGGGCTGCAAGTTTGGCACAATCGAAAAATAGTTTTATTGCTAAAATCAGCATTGTAATCGAAGAAGTTGATGAGTCTGCATTTTGGCTTGAATTTATTATTGATGAAGAACTTTTGCCTCGTGAAAGAGTTGCTGAATTACAGAATGAAGCTGTTGAACTGACAGCCATTTTTGCAGCATCTCGCATAACTGCGCGTAAAAATCAAGAGGACTAATAAATCAAATTGTTCATATCCTTGTAATTAATTTTATAAGTAATAAGTAAAATTGAATAATGAATAGCAAAACAGATTTAAAAGTAAGAACAAAGAAATTTGCGCATCGGTGTGTTAAATTATCTATTGCTTTGCCAAATAGTACGCTCGGAAAGCACATTCAAGGTCAATTAATTCGCTGTTCTACTTCTGTGGCTGCAAATTACAGGGCTGCAAGTTTGGCACAATCGAAAAATAGTTTTATTGCTAAAATCAGCATTGTAATCGAAGAAGTTGATGAGTCTGCATTTTGGCTTGAATTTATTATTGATGAAGAACTTTTGCCTCGTGAAAGAGTTGCTGAATTACAGAATGAAGCTGTTGAACTGACAGCCATTTTTGCAGCATCTCGCATAACTGCGCGTAAAAATCAAGAGGACTAATAAATCAAATTGTTCATATCCTTTGTTTTATCATTATTCAATTTTCATTTTTCATTATTCATTAAAAAAATAAATCATGGAAGCATATATCGTAAAAGGCTATCGTTCGGCGGTCGGGAAAGCACCCCGCGGAGGGTTTCGATTCACTCGACCCGATGACATTGCCGTAGCCGTAATCAGAAAACTCATGTCGGAATTTCCGCAGATTCCGAAAACCGAAATTGACGATGTGGTCGTCGGAAACGCATTCCCCGAAGGCGAAAGCGGCTTAAACATGGGGCGAATGTTGTCGCTCATGGCATTAGACACTGTGGAGGTGCCGGGTTCAACCGTAAACCGCTATTGCGCATCGGGCGTGGAAAGCATCGCTATTGCAACTGCGAAAATTCGTGCCGGAATGGCAGACGTTATCCTCGCCGGCGGTGCCGAAACCATGTCGCTTATCGCGATGGGCGGCTGGCGCAGTTTGCCCAACCCGACAGTTGCCAAGTCGCACCCCGATTGGTGGCACGGCATGGGCTTAACCGCCGAAGCCGTTGCACGCGAGTTCAACGTGTCGCGTGAGGAGCAAGACGTGTTCTCGTTCAACTCACACGAAAAAGCCCTTAAAGCACAGACAGACAAGAAGTTTGAAAGTCAAATCGTGCCGATTGAAGTTACTGAAGATTATTTTGAAGACGGCAAAAAGAAAACCCGCAAATACACCGTTGCGCAAGACGAAGGTCCGCGAAAATCGGATGTTGCAGGTTTGTCAAAGTTGAAACCCGTTTTTCATGCAACAGGCTCTGTAACAGCCGGTAACGCCTCGCAAATGTCGGACGGTGCAGCGTTTTTGCTCGTGGTTTCGGAAAAAGCCTTGAAGCAATACAACCTCACGCCTATTGCACGATTGGTTGATTATCAGGTTGCGGGCGTTGAACCCTACAAAATGGGTATCGGACCGATTTCTGCCATCCCGAAAGCACTGAAACATGCGGGCATGACTTTGAATCAGATTGAGCAAATCGAACTGAATGAGGCATTTGCATCGCAATCTATCGCAATCATCAAAAATTTAGATTTAAACCCCGACATCGTGAACGTGAACGGCGGCGCAATCGCACTCGGACATCCGCTCGGTGCCACCGGCTCCAAACTTACCGTGCAACTGCTCGAAGAAATGCGTCTGCGCAAGCAAAAATACGGCATCGTAAGCATGTGCATCGGCAGCGGTCAAGGCGCAGCAGCAATTTATGAATTGTTATAGGAAGACGTGAGATTTGAGATGTGAGTAATGAGTTTTTTCGCATCTCGTGTCTCAAATCTCGTGTCTCATATCTC
>DYSM01000199.1:0-4135 GCA_020718265.1 Draconibacterium orientale
TTGTTCTGAAAAATGCCGGAAATTTTTTATTATTTTTGTCGCTGAATAGTTACAAGAATTCTATTTAAAGTTCGTTCGGAAACATTTCATTTAATTTTTTCCAATTCCACCGTAAAATGGCGCATAATCGGGGCTTCATACGTGATACGGAAACCGTGTTTTGCTTCGTGGCGGGTGTCAAAAATGTTTTTGAGCGCAGTTGCAACGTAATCCATGTGGTTGTTTGTGTAGGTGCGGCGCGGTATGGCGAGGCGCACGAGTTCGAGTTCGGGATAACGATTTTCGCGCGTAATCGGGTCGCGGTCGGCGAGAATTGCGCCGATTTCTACGCTGCGAATGCCTCCTTCGAGGTAAAGTTCCAGCGCGACGGTTTGCGCAATAAATTCTTCCTTAGGCAGTTGCGGAACAAAACGGCGTGCATCCACAAAAACGGCATGTCCGCCGATGGGTTGTTGCACGGGAATGCCGTAGTCTATACATTTTTTGCCCAAATATTCCACTTGTTTCACGCGAGCATCCAGATATTCAAATTCCGTAGCCTCATCCAAACCTTGCGCGAGAGCGTTCATATCGCGTCCCGACATGCCGCCGTACGTAATGTAGCCTTCAAACATAATGTTGAACACGCTTGCGTTTTGGAACAGTTCTTTGCTGCGCATTGCCGAAAATCCGCCCATGTTTACAATCGCGTCTTTCTTGCTGCTCATGGTCATGGCATCGGCGAACGAAAACATTTCGCGCACAATTTCTTTGATGGTTTTGTCGGCATAACCGTTTTCGCGCACCTTTATAAAGTAGGCGTTTTCGGCAAAGCGGGCAGAATCAAATACGAGCGGAATGCCGTATTTATCTGCTAATTTTTTTACATCTTTGATATTTTGCATCGACACGGGTTGTCCGCCGGAGGTATTGCATGTAATTGTCAAAATTATCATGGGAACGTGCTCGCGCGGAAAGGTTTTGAGCACAGTTTCGAGTTTTTCCAAATCCACATTGCCTTTGAACGGGTGGGAGACAGTCGTGTCATACGCTTCGGCAATGGTACAGTCGATTGCGCGGGCTTTTCGGTATTCGATATGCCCTTTTGTGGTATCGAAATGCGAATTTCCCGGAACGATGTCGCCGGCTTTTACCATTGCAGAAAATAGCACATTTTCTGCCGCACGCCCTTGATGTGCGGGCAAAAAATACGGAAAACCGGTAATGCGCTCAATGGCATGTTTCATTTTGAAATACGATGTTGCGCCGGCGTAACTTTCGTCGCCAATCATCATTTCCGACCATTGTTTGTCGGACATGGCTCCGGTGCCGGAATCAGTCAGCAAATCTATGTAAACCTGCTCGCTGCGGAGGTTGAAAAGGTTGTATTTTGCGGCTTTGAGCCATTTTTCGCGTTCGGCACGCGTGCTTCGGTAGATGTTCTCTACCATTTTAATTTTGTAGGGTTCTGCGAATGGAAGTTCCATGTGATTTTTTTTTTGACAAAGATAAAAAAAGAAGGCTGACCACATACGGTCAGCCTTCTTTTTTAAACGTTAAAAAATATATTTATTTTTTAATTACAGAGAATCTTATGGTCGCATCGCCGGAAAGTTCGATAAAATAAACTCCTGCTTTTTGATTTGTAAGATTGATTGTATTGTGTTCTTTGTCGATAACTGTTGTAGTAACTATTTTACCGGTAATATCAACAACATTTACGGCAAACTTTCTGTCCACTGTAATTGTGTAATTTCCTGTTGACGGGTTGGGATAGATTGCATAAGTGTAATCAACATTGTTGATGTTTACTGTGGTAAGATCAATTTCAATTGCAACTTTGTCGGAAGCTCCGGTTTCATAAACAGATTCAACTTCGGCATTGTAAACTTGATTTTGTAATCCTGTGAACGTGTATGCTGTTTCAACGATTTCATCCGTTGTGTTTTGCAACGCACCGTCTAAATAAACGTTGTAACCTACCAAATTTCTTTCGGATTTTGCAGTATTTCCAATTTCAAAATCGTCAATTGCAACAAAAAATTGGTCAGCAGAGGTGCAATGAATTGCAACATAGACTTCTTGATGTGCATAAGCACTTAAATCTGCAGAGTATTGTGCCCATGTTTGGGTTGTTGTATAAATCGGAGAAATTGGAGCGAAAGAAGCCGGATCCAAGTCTGTTGTAGAAACAAATAATTGTAATTTTTCATCTATGTAACCGCCATCTACGCCCGAACGTGCCCAGAAGGAAACAGTCATATAGGGAGAAATCAAAGTTTTTGGAGCGATAATCCAGTCGTTATCCAAAGCCGGGTCTGCTGAATTGAAGATTGCAATAAATTTGTTGCCTGAGTGTGCGGTGATGTCTGCGGGGTCTAAAGCCGGTTCAGTTGCAGAGGGATTAAAAATCATACCTGCCATAGGAGCTCCTGCATTAGCAAACGTAAAGTTCTCGAAACCGTATGTCGGACCGCCGTCGATGTCTATCAAAGTCCAATCGCCAAATTCTAAAACGAAATCTTCATAAGATTCAAAATCATCAAAGAAACCGGGTGCATAATTCCAATTAAACTGAACATCAATGTTCTCGTTCAATACTTCGTAGGCTAATCCGTAAGGAGCATCAACAATTTCTTCCAATGTTACCATTGCATCAACATTAGCATCCACAACTTCAAGCATCTCACCAATTGCAGATACATATCCTTCGAACATAACATCGTAAGTGTAAGTTGCAACAGGAACATCCGTAAATACGACTTCTCCGTCAACTGCTGTTCCTGTTTCGTAAACATTACCTTCAAAATATAACGTTACATCAGCATTTAATGGGGCTCCGTTAGCATTTTCTATTGTAAATGTTACAGAATAGCTGTCAGCAGTAGTTAAAGTTACTACTTGGTCGGCATCTACACCGTCCACAACTGTAATAGTGCTTTCAAATAATTCGTAACCTAATTTGGTAACGGTGTAAGCAATGTCGGTACCTTCTATAACATAAAGCGCGACTTTGCCGTTTGCATCGGTTGTTACTTCGTTACCGTTTATCGCAACTACTGCACCTTCAACTGCTGCCATAGCTTCGTCTTCTACCATAAAGGTGATTGTTGCTCCGGGAAGTAATTCACCGACAAGAGTTACATTGTCGATATACCAATAGTCAATATCATAAGAATAACCTGAGAAAAAGTATGCGAATTGGAAATTTGCATTACCAACATGCTCATTATTAATTACTAATGTTTGCAATTCAGGTCCAACATTTGCAGACGGGTCAATAGACCAAACTTCCGTCCATGTATTTCCGCCGTCAATTGTTGTAGCAACTCCAACGAACATAGGATCTGTGTGCGTCCAGTGATCAATAAAGTGCGTGAACTCTAAGGTAAGTTCAGCCATTCCGACAGTATTAATCACGGGAGATACAACACTTGAACGTCCGGTAAACCTAGGCGAGTAGTAAAAACGGAGTTCGTTAGCGGTTCCACCGGCAAGTGAGGTTGTAACAATAGACCAATTTGATGTACTTTCACCCATTACACTCCAATCTGTAGGTAGGGTTGTTGCGTCAAAGGTTTCAAAGATTAAGAAATCGCCAAATACGACTGCGTTTGACATTTCAGTTCCGCCTTCGCCTATTGCGTTGGAAGCCGTAACTTCGTAGTAGTAATTTCCTGCACCTATCAGCGTTTCATCAAACATCGTTGCGTCGATATCGTCGGCAACAAGCACTGCACCCGGATAACGAACAACATCGTAGGTCAGACCTGCACCTGTATAATATCCACCGTTTAAGCCCTCAACAGGAGCAGCCCATGTAAGTTGCGCTAACATGCTACCGCCGTCTGTAAGAACAACATTAGATGGAGCAGCAGGAACATCTTTGCCGATGTAAACGGTTTCTGATACAGGTAAACCTTCGCCCGCACTGTTGTAACCAACAATTTTTACGGTGTAAAAACCATCGGAAGGAACTGTAATTATTTCACTTTCAGCACCGCCAATAGTTGCACTTGAATTTGTATAAAATGCTGCGCCGTTAAAGAAAACTTTCACTTCCGTTAATTCAGTTAGGGCGTCTCCGGCAACATCAAATTCAGGGTTTGTCCATTCAACAAGAGCTTCGAGTGCACCGCCTGCATCGGGAGTAACT
>DYSM01000199.1:4235-5631 GCA_020718265.1 Draconibacterium orientale
GCTCTTGCGAGCAGCATCTCGTGTTTGGGCATTTAAGCCGCTCCCGAGAAAGACAGCTAATGCCAGAATCAGTGTAAAAATTTTTCTGTTCATAATTTAATGAATTTAATTAATTAATAATATTTATGTTAAGTTAATAACAGAACAAAGATAATTAATTATTAATACAAAAATCTTACTTCCGAATTTTATTCATCTAAAAAATAAAAAAGATGCCGATTGCTCAGCATCTTCATTAAAACAAATTTATGAAAACAACTTATTTAACTATAACACGTTGAACCGAAGTTCCGTTTTCGTTAGCGAAACGTAAGAAATACATTCCGGCTTCTTCGATATTTAAGGTAACGATTCCGTTTACGTTCATTTCATTTAAGATTTTTCCGGTAATGTCGGTAACTTGCAAATTCATTGCCTCTGTGGTGTTTACGGTAAACACGCCGTTTGACGGGTTGGGGTAAACCGAGATTTGTGAATTTGAAATATTTGAAACACTTACGGGTTCCAATGTGATTTGCGGATAATCAACAGCTTGTTGTGAGACAGTCATTTGTCCGCTAAACGGAACGTAGCCGGCCAATGTAACCGTAATTGTGTAGGTTCCGTCAGGGAATACACCGTAAGCATCGCCTAATCCATCAGTCATATCTTGCCACATACCTTTTGTGATGTAAGTAACAACAACTTCGGCACCTTCGAGCGGGTTTGTTCCGTCTGTTACGTTAAATTCTACGAAATATCCGCCGAAGTAATCGTTGATTTCGATGTCTGCATCAACAATTTCAGCCGGTCGGTTTGCTACTCCGTCACTCCATTCTCCGCGTTCCCAACCGTCAGTTGTAGTGGGCAATAGGAAATATTTATATTCAAACTGTCCTACCGTTACGTTTGGAACTATTGCAGTGTAAATACCGTCCGTGTTATCGTCTAAAAGTTGAACGGATTTGCCTGTTCCGGGTTCGTCCGAATCGAAAGCCGAACCGGTAAGCCAAACTTGGTCAGTAGCGGCATTAAACGTTTCGTTCATGGCTTCCGACATATCTACATTGAACGTTGCTGTGTACACGGTTACGAAGTTGAAATTCACGTTAATAGCGAGTTCCGATCCGTCCATGTCCATAAAAGTTGTGCTGAGTGTGTTTAAGCCTTCTTCCCAAACGAAGGGTTGTCCGGGTTGGAAAGCCCATACATTATCAGACACATAAACCATATTGCCAAAGTCTGCACCTTGGTAAAATACATCTACATTCGCAGTGTTGATGTTGTTGTCTAATATTTCGATTGTCAGAGCTTGTAAAGCATCTGACGATAAAATATCCCCTAAATCGTAACTATTTTCTTCGGGTTGAACGGATTGAACGCCGAGTTGAGCTGTTTGAAACGTAAGTTCGCCTGC
>DYSM01000200.1 GCA_020718265.1 Draconibacterium orientale
TAATTTAACTTTACAAACTTTCAACTTTATGACTTTTTATACTGAACTCAATTATCATAGGTAAAATTTGTTCTTCCACAAAAAAAAACGTTCCATGCACAGTTTTGGCAATGTTTTTGCGCAAAATAAAGACAGATTATCAATTTTTTTTTCAATCTTCAATAAAAAATTTTACCTTTGGAGATATTTTTAAGAGATGGAACACCCGTTCGACCCGCATATCACCCAAAATTTGTTTCGAAGCGTGAAGCCGTATTTTCGAGACAAACTCGGAAAATACACGCATCAGCGCGTGTCGGGCGATTGGCATTTTCATGGTCTGGCGTTCGTCAAAGAAGAAATGACGTATGTTTTTGGGTTCAATGTCGGTTTTTTTCGGAAAAATTTACCAAACGGCTACGACACCGTCGGCATGAACGTGCTTGTGCGCACGAACGGCATATCATCCAAGCTCAGAACACAATACGAGCAATTTTTTGACGAAAATTTGAAAGGTTGGTATTTTACAAAAGACCAATATACGTCATTCAGAGGCGAAGTCGGCAGTGAATTCGGACGATACCAAAACATTTCCGATTTCCGTAAGCTCGACGACATGGTAAATTTTGTTATGGTTGCAATTGACGGATTGAACAGCATTTACCCTAAAATATTTGAAAATACGAACGGAATTTTCGATGATATTATGCGCGCTTCGTATCCGTGGCACGACACAATTGCCGATGTATGTGCCTCTGTCTTAAACTATAAACCTGTTACATAGCCGCCCATGAGTTTTTTATTTTCGGAATTTTTATTTGCCCTGTTTGCGCTTGCCATTCCGGTTGTAATACATTTGTTTAGTTTCAGACTGAATAAAGTGGTGTATTACAGCGATATACGTTTCTTGAAAGACATCAAACAACAAACAAAATCTAAAACAAACCTGAAACACCGGCTCGTTTTGCTGATGCGTTTACTTGCCGTCGCCGCGTTGGTTTTGGCTTTCGCACAGCCGTTTAAGCCGGTTTCAAATTCCGGAAATCAGAAACCGATAAATAAAGTCGGAATTTTTATAGACAATTCGTTTAGCACCGAAGCCGAAGGAAAATACGGAAAATTGCTGGAAACAGCCAAAAATCAAGCCCTTGCGATACTTTCAGCCTATCCGCCCGAAACAAAATTTGTATATCTGACAAACGAATTTCACTCCAAGCATCTGCATTTGCTTAATTCTGAGCAAATTAAAGATTTTATTGCAGAAACCGAAACTGCGCCGCAAGCCCGTCAAGCCGGCGAAGCACTGGCAAAAATGCTTGACTTTTTTTCCGATACGCGCGACACGTCCGACCGTTATGCTGTTTACATCATCAGCGATTTGCAAAAATCATCGCACAGCATTGAATCTTTTCCTGACCAAAAAAGTGCGGAAGTGTATTTTTTGCCCGTTCAGGCAGATTTGCGCAACAATATTGTGATAGATTCGGTTTGGTTCGAAACTCCCGGACGCATTGTAAATCAGCAAGATGAAATCTTTGTAAGCGTAACCAACCGTGCCGCCGACGATTATACGGATATTCCGCTAAATTTGTTTTTGAACGACAGTTTGAAAGCTCCCGGAAGCGTAAATTTGAGTGCGGGCGAACGCAAAATTGTGCCCGTAACCTTCACAAATACGCGCACAGGCGGCGTAGAAGGGCGCGTTGAAATAACAGATTACCCCGTTACGTTCGACAATATTTTTTATTTTAGTTACGATATTCCGAAGAAAAAGAAGATTAGAATGCTCACGGCAAAAAACGATAACAAGTTCATTCGCAGTGTGTTTGAAGCCGATTCTTATTTTGAATTTTCACAAAATTCCGAATCTGAAATCTCAATAAACGAACTTGCCGAACACGATGTCGTAATTGTTGCCGGGCTAAAGGATATATCAGCCGGATTGAACAATGAATTGGTCAATTTCGTGTCGGAAGGCGGAACTTTGGTGGTTTTTCCGGAGCTGAACTCAAATTTTGAAACATACAACAATCTGTTCACAAAGTTTGGTTTGAATTACATTACGGGCACAGACACGAGTTCGGTTTTTATGTCGCAAATAAATTACAATGCGAATATTTTACGCGGAATTTTCAGAAAACAAGAGACCTCACCCGATTTGCCGGAACTCAAAAAACGTTTGAAATTCAGCAGTTTAACAACATCAACTGAAGAAGGCATTTTGTTTACCGAAAACAACGAAAAAGCCTTGTTCGGCACAAAATATCGCGCCGGTCAAGTGTATGTGTTTGCGCAACCGGCTAATGCCGAAGCCGGCAATTTTGTGCATCACGCGCTTTGGGCTCCGTTGCTCTATAATATGGCGTTGTTCGGCAGTTCCGAGCAAAAAATCAGCTACACAATTGGTAAACGCGAAACCGTGAAAGTCAAGCTGTTACAAAAAAATGCGGAGGATATTTTGCGCATAAAATCCAAAGATTCTTTAGGCGAATTTATACCGCAAACCGGCGGCAGCGAAGCAGGAGTTTTGAAGCTCTTCCCTGATGTAGCCATCTTGAAATCAGGATTTTATACCATTTTTAAAGACACAGCTTATGTCAGCACGCCGGCATATAATTACGACCGTACAGAGTCCGATTTGCAAACCTTTTCGCCCGATGAATGGCTAAATTTATGCACGGAACGTTTGGGCGATAATTATAAAATTTCAGTTGAACAAAGCGATATTTTATCGTCCGAAATTCAACAGCAGCAAAAAGGTACGAGATTGTGGAAATTTTTTATTCTCGCTGCTTTATTGTTCATCTTGGGTGAAATTCTGTTAATCAGATTGTTTAAATAGTGACTGTAAGAGAATGTGTAAGAGTTTGACATTCTGTAAGTTATTGTTATTTTTCCAATCTATAGTTTTGTCATACGGTTGTCGTAGGATTGTCAAAAATAGTCATTTTTTTTAGTACAATCGAATTTCAACAGAATTTCTAAAAAAAATCAAATCAAAATACTTCTATAATACAAAGTATTTCAATGTGTTATGAGTTTTCTTACAAGGACGGAAAGGACTATTTTTTTTCAATTATGTAATCCAATTTATCCGGAAAAGGACGTAATTCTTCGGGAAGAAATTCAAAATCGGAAATGGGTGTGTAGCTTATCGTAGCTCGAACATGGTCGGAAGATTCTGTGTTAAGTGTTTTGTAATCAACAGTTGCGGTAAAGTTTTTTTCAGAAATTTTCGGATATAGAGACAAGGGAAGTTTCAACTTCAATTTTACTTTTTTAGGAAAAACAATCATACGAATGTCCGCCGGCGAGTTGATTATTTGCACCGTAAGTTCTATTACTTTTTCAGAATATTGTTCAGCAGGAACTGTTACTTTTACCGTTTTTTGCTTTAAGTAACCTGTTTTCAGTTCGGTGAGGTTTAGCTCGTAAGTTTCTGTTTTATTGATATTTGTAGGAATTTCTGAAGTGAAAATTTCAGAAATAGCTATGGTCTTTTCCGTATTGTAGTAAACATAAACGCTTTCGGGAACAATTGAAATTTTCCCGCTGCGCATGAACGATTTTGCAAAATTCGGTTTTGAGGGCAGACGCACAGGCACTTTGTGCGTGTTTAGCCGCTTTAAATCTAAAAAAATTGTATCGGGCTGAACGCTCAAAACGGTAAATGCGTCAGGTACTGCGGTTGAAAGTGCATCTTTGAGTTGCGCTGTACGGATGTAGTATCTGTCTTCAGCTTCCGAAATTTTAGTTGCACTTTTGGTCATGTCAATCGAAATTGGGGCAGGATTTCCGTGCAAACGCCCAACGATGTCGAAACCATAGCCGCGCACTTTAACCGTAACTTTTTGCTCATATTCCGCGGACAGAACTTTATCGTAGGGCAAATTGTGAAATGCAATTGGATAAGATATTTCAGTAACATACTCTTTATCAAGCGCATTCAGAAACCAAAATATCACAGCAACAACCAAAAAAACAGAAAATGTCTTAATTTTTTTCGACATTTCCGGTCTTTTAATTATGTCGATGATAAACTGCACGATTTGGCTTAGCGTTGTTGTCCGGGCACAGGTGCTCCGGTTTTAACTAAGGCACTTTTTTCGACCTTGATTTTTACGTTCGTATCTATTTCTAACAAAACAAACGAATCAGCCTCTTGAATATCAGCTATTTTGCCGTGTACACCGCCCATGGTCATCACTTTATCGCCTTTTTGCATTTCGTTTCGGAATTTTTGCAATTCTTTACGTTGTTTCATTTGCGGGCGAATCATAAAAAAATAAAATACCACCACAATCGCTCCCATCATCAGGAGTGAGGATGTCATGTTGCCTTCTCCGCCGCCTTCTGCGGAAGCCATGAGTAGAATGTAATTTAAAAACGTCATCATTTTTGTGTATAAAAATTTGGATTAATTTTCTGTTGCAAAGATAATACTTTTTTTAGAAATTCTCAATTAATTCCAAATTCGATTGAATAAGCGCACCGATTTTTAGCTCAATAATACTATCGGTGTTTGTTGTTACTGTTATGGTTTTGAAGGTGTTACCAGTGAAACCGGCTGTTTCAAAGAGGACTAAAAGATTTCCTGTTTCGTTCTCTAAAAGCGGTTTTTTAACCCATTGTAACACGGTGCAACCGCAGTCGGACTCGGCAGAAACAATGCTTAGCGGTTCGGTGCCCGTATTTTTGTAACGAAACGAAAACTCCACCTTCTCGCCTTCTTTGAGCGTCCCAAAATCGTGTGCCGTTTTGACAAATTCAATTTTTGCAGGACGCGAACCTGTTTTGCTTATTGTGCTGTCTTCGGCTTCAGGTTTCGCGCCTGAATTGCACGAAACCGAAACCAAAAACGTAACACACAGAATTGTGTTTAGTAAAAAATGTCGCATTTTCAGAATTATTCTTTGTAAGGCGTGCTGGTTGCTAAGCGTTCCAATGCCGATTTATGATGCTCATTTATACGTGTTTGAAATTGAGCCGCATCTTTTGCAAAATCCGGGTCGTCAGAATTTTTCATTGTGCTGAGGTCGGTTTTTTCGTCTTCCATCGGTTTTTCTTTTACTAATGCCTTGATAATTAAATCATTGTCTAAATATACACGGCTTTCACGATACAAGTTGTCCATATACGATTCTCTGTTGTAATAAAAAACAAGTTTTCCGCCTTCAAAATAGAAACTTGTTTCAAAGGTGTAGCCTTCTTCGCCGCCGAGTTCCACAAGTTTTTTTAGCTCAGAACCTTTGTAATACGTTGTATATCCGGACATATCGTAATACATTTCCGGACTTGGGTTACGGTACTCTTTTGTTTCAATTTTGTACGATTTTTCGCTTTCAATCGCTTGAAAAATGCCGCGAATGGCTTCCACTTTTTCATCAACAGTCAGGGTTTTGCTATCGCCTGCTGTTTTTTCATCGCTAATTTTTTCTGCAGCCGAATCGTTTGTTTTCTCGTCAGCCGAGCCGCCGCACGCTGAGAATGTGAATGTTGCTATAGCTATGCTTGCATAAATGAAGAATCTTTTCATGTTTAATTATTTTTGAGTATAAAAAAAGTCAGAATTATAGACCGTGTTGTAAGAAAACGTGTAAATATTTGATTTTATGTAAATTATAGCCATTTTTTCAA
>DYSM01000201.1 GCA_020718265.1 Draconibacterium orientale
CACTCTTTATTTTTTAAACAATTGATTATCAACACTGTATAAAAATCAATAAAACTTTAACATATTTTAACTAAATTTCAATTCATTGTTAATCAATTTGTTATAAATAAATTATCAAATTTTATACTTATGATATACAATACTTCGTTAGATTTTAGAATTTAGATGTTAGACATTAGACTCAAATCGCTTAATTCCAATTAGTTACAATCATACTCTTATTCGAGAAATTTTCTTATCTAATTTACAATAAATCAATATCTTACAAAAAATATTAACGGAGTATTGATATAATCAAATAATATTTATATGTTATTATCAATCAGTTGTTTATAGCGGCTGAATAGTTACCAATAATGAAAATTCTGAATTTAATCTACGTGTTTTACGTAGCCGGAAAAAAATGCGATTTTGAAATTTTAAGAAGTTTTCTGTCTGATTACGACTTCTTTTATTCAAAAAATCAGTAAAATTTAAAGTCGTTCTGATTAATTCAGCAAATTTTAGAACGAAATTGTAAATATATTTGCTGTACTATGCTTTATTTTGTATTTTTGTGGAAACAATACGTCGTAAAACATTGCCACAGTTTTAGTATTTGTAGGTCTGAAAGTTTGATTTTTAATAGATAAGCAAAAAATAAAATACTCTTGTAAATTTCTCATAATGAGATGTTTAAAAAATAGCAAAGTAATGTATACAAAAAAACGAAGCGAATAAGATGATGGAATGGTCGAAGGCATTGGAAAATAAAACCATACTCGTGGCAGAAGACGAGGAGATGAATTTTTTACTCATCAAAGAAATTTTTCGCAAATCGAATATCATTATTTTGCGTGCAGAAACAGGGCTTGAAGCGGTTAAAATCGTTGAAAATCACCCGGAAATTGAACTCATTCTGATGGACATAAAAATGCCGGGGATGAACGGCTACGATGCGACACGAGTCATAAAAAAAACACATACTATTCCGATAATTGCACAAACGGCGTATGCCATGTCGGGCGAAGAAACGGAATGTTTTGCCGCCGGATGCGATGCCTATATCACAAAACCTATCAAAATTGACATACTTATGACGCTCGCTCACAAATACTTAAACTCATAACGCGTGCAAAAAGAAAATCCATTCAATACGGTTTCCGAAGAGCTGTCGCCCCAAGAATTTAAAGCGTTTTTCAATGCAGTGCTGGATTACCCCGGCGACATCATGAGTTTTTCCGTCAATAAGGAACTTCGTTATGTCTCTTTTAATCAGAATTATAAAAATTATCTTAAACAAGTTTTTAAAATAGATTTAAAACCCGGCGATTCGCTTTTAAACGTTTTTGACGGCTTCAATGATTTGCGAAAAGAACGCAAAAATTTCGATCGCGCCTTTGAAGGCACCGAATTTAGCCAAATCGGACAATACACACTCAAAAATAAAACACTTTTTTACAAAGATATTTACAAACCGGTTTTTGATGAAAACGGAGAAGTCATCGGCGTTACGGTTTTTTATACAAATATCACGCAACGAAAACAATCCGAACGCGCATGGGAAATAATTGCAAATATCTCGGAACGTGTAAACTCCGGAGGTTCGTTTGAAGAGTTTTTGCAATTTATACGAAAAGAACTCGGAAAAATTATAAATACCACAAATTTTTTTGTTGCACTGTATAACGAAGAGAATCAGCACTATTCTTTTCCGTATTATGCGGACAGACATGACGACCTCGACCGTTACCGATTCTACGATTTGAGTAAAAGTTCAACCGATTACGTGCGCCGAACCGGCAAACCGCTGCTGATGACTACCGAAAAAAAGCAAGAGCTTGAAGAGTCAAACACCATTCGAATATTCGGAACGCCGTCGCCTTCGTGGATGGGCATTCCGCTCAAAACCGGAAACCGAACCTTCGGCGTTATGGTCGTACAGGATTACGACAGACAAAATGCCTATACCACTAACGACTTGGAACTTATGGCGTCCGTGTCCGATTATATTGCAAGTTCGGTTGAGAAAAAACGGACGGAACGTATTTTGGACGAAACCTCCAAGAAACTCCAATACGCACAAGCCATTGCCAAACTCGGGCATTTGGAATTCGATATGCAAACCAAACGACTGCACATTTCGGGCGGCGCTGCGAATTTGCTCGGTTTAGACCAACATGAAATCAGAACTATTGCCGATTTACTTCCGTTTATAAACGAGAAGGACCGAACATTGCTCAATGAAATAGAAGAAAAATTCTCGGAGAAGAAAAATCGTGTGTACGAAGCCGATTTTCGATTTCAAAATCCGGCAAGAAACGACATTCAATATTTCAATACAAAATCCGAATATATTTACAACCAAACGGGCGAACCGTCTAAGGTTTCCATTATCATTCAGGATATTACGGAACAGCAAAAAGACAAACTTGAACTGAAACGCGCCAAAGAAAAAGCCGAAGAATCCGACAAGCTCAAAAGTGCGTTTTTGGCGAACATGAGCCACGAAATTCGCACGCCGATGAATGCCATTCTCGGTTTTTCAAAACTGCTCGCCGACCCCGACATTACCACAGAAACCCGCGAAAAATATGCCGGTTACGTCAATAACGGCGCGCAAAATCTGCTAAAATTAATTAACGATATTTTGGATATTGCCAAAATTGAAGCCGGACAATTAACCATTCGCAAGAAAGTCGTTGATATTCATGCCGAACTCGTTGAACTGCTGGAAGAATACAAACAACAACGCCGCGAACTCAAAAAAGAACACATCGAACTGAAACTCATAAACGGTTCATCGGAAAAAGAGTTTTTAATAAATACAGACCAACTTCGTATTCGTCAAATTCTGACAAACTTAGTAGGTAATGCGCTGAAATTCATAGACAAAGGCAGCATAGAATTCGGCTACACACAACCAAACGAGCACAATCTGGAATTTTTTGTGAAAGATACAGGAAACGGAATTCCGGAAGATAAAAAAGACCTCATTTTCAGTCGATTCGGACAGGTTATTGACGACGAAATCAAACATCCCGGCGGCACAGGCTTGGGTTTGTCTATCACCAAACATTTGGTCGAACGCTTGGGCGGCACGGTACGTTTAGAGTCGGAACTCGGCAAGGGCACGTCGTTTTATTTCACAATTCCGTATGAAAAAGGCGATAAATTGAATCTGAAACCCAAAGCTGCCGAGCAAAAAGTCGATATGGAAACGCTGAAAAACCTCAGTATTTTGGTTGTAGAAGACAATAAAGTGAATCAAATTTTAGTGCAAGATATTGTGTCGCGTTGGACGCCTGAAAACGAAATTTGCTTTGCAGACAACGGCACGCAAGCCTTAGAACGTTTTCATCAAAAACGCTTCGACATTATTTTTATGGACATTAAACTGCCTGATAAAGACGGCTTTGAACTCACAACTTATCTCCGAAATATTCACAGTCCGAACATAGAAACGCCGGTTGTAGGCTTGTCGGCTCACGCTATGAAGGAATACATTGACAAAAGTTTGCGCGTGGGCATGAACGATTTTCTGACAAAACCGTTTGCCGCCAAAGATTTTTTTGCAATTTTGGCAAAACACACCGGCGCAGCGCACAAAAAAATTACAGAAAACAAGCAAGGCATCGACGGTTTTAAGCACATAAATCTTTCAATTTTGAAACCGATTTATGACGCGAAACCCGAACGTATGAAGCAGATAATCAGCTTGTATGTTGAAAATATCAGTTCGGCATTAGAAAATCTGAAACTATTTGCCGACACTCCTGCCGACCCCGAAGACGTTAGAAAAATTGCACACAACCTCAAATCTTCATTGCGATATTTGGGCATGAACGAAGCCGGCGAAATTGCTTACACCATAGAAAAAAATCCGACCGAAAACTTGGCTGAAAATCTGGAACAAATAAAACAATTTTGGAAATTTGCCAAAGCAGAATTGGAATCCATACTTTTTTAATCTCTGTCAAAATGTTGTCATTCAGAGTCATTAGATAGTCATTCATTGTCAAAAAGTAGTCATTAGATTGCAATTCAGAACTCACGAATCTAATTAGAATATCAACGATATGAAATTTTACGTCTTTACCTTTTTTATTTAGAATAAATTGATTATCAATATTTTAAACCACAAAGACACAAAGTCGCAAAGTTAAAATTCTAAGTATTTTCAATCTAACTCATCTTCAAATTTTCACATTAACAAATCATCAAATTTTCAAATTAAATCCGTGAAACCCACCGTAAATATCATAACCATGGGCTGTTCCAAAAATCTTGTGGACAGCGAAAAACTCGCCACACAATTGCACGCATCCGGCTTCAAATTCGTGTTCGACCGCTTCGATACCAAAGCTAAAACCGTCATTATCAACACGTGCGGCTTCATTGGCGATGCCAAAGAAGAATCTATAAACACGATTCTCGAATTTGCGCAAGCAAAAACTGACGGCAAAATCAAACATTTGTATGTATTTGGCTGTTTATCAGAACGATACAAAGACGATGTCGTAAAAGAAATTCCGGAAGCCGATGCGGTTTTCGGTGCAAATAATTTAGAGGAAATTCTTGCCGGACTGAAAGCCGATTACAAAAAAGAATTGGTCGGCGAACGCCTGATTTCCACGCCGTCGCATTACGCATATCTCAAAATATCAGAAGGTTGCGACCGCTCTTGCGCGTTTTGCGCCATTCCGCTCATGCGCGGACGACACACCTCAGTGCCGATGGAACATTTGCTCAAAGAAGCAGAATATCTTGCCAAAAACGGCGTTAAAGAATTGATGCTCATTGCACAAGAACTTTCGTCTTACGGTTTGGATTTGTATAAAGAAAAAAAATTAGCCGAACTCGTTGCAAAACTCTCTGATATAGAAGGCATTAAACGCATTCGCCTGCATTACGCATTTCCGTTCAACTTCCCCGATGATGTGCTGCCGCTCATGCGCGAACGTGCGAATGTGGCGCGCTACTTGGACATTCCGCTGCAACACATCAGCGACAACGTGCTCAAACGAATGCGACGCGGACACACGCAGGAATCGACCAAAAAATTAATCGAAAAAATACGCGCCGAAGTGCCCGGCATTGCACTGAGAACCACACTTTTAGTCGGATTTCCGGGTGAAACGGATGCCGATTTTCAGGAGTTAAAGCAATTTGTAACAGAAACGCGCTTCGACCGTTTGGGCGTTTTCACGTATTCCGAAGAAGAAGGCACGCACGGCGCGGCTAATTACAAGGACGATGTGCCGGAAAAAGTAAAACAAGCTCGCAAGGATGAAATTATGCAAATTCAGGAAAAAATTTCTTTGGAACTGAATCATGCCAAAGTCGATAGTATTCAGGACGTTCTGATAGATTCGGAAACCGATGAATTTTATGTCGGACGTTCGGAATTCGATTCGCCCGAAGTCGATAACGATGTGCTCATACAGCGTTCCGCCGGCGAACTCAAAATCGGCGAAATGTATAAAGTAAAGATTATCAACGCAAATGAATTCGATTTGTTAGGCGAATTGCTATAAAAAAAACGGACGAAACTAATATTGAGTTCAGTATAAAAAGTCATAAAGTTGAAAGTTTGTAAAGTTAAATTA
>DYSM01000202.1:0-3251 GCA_020718265.1 Draconibacterium orientale
GACTCATCGAATTAAGTCTAATTCTTTTACGGTTATTTCAACAATTTCACTTCCACACGCCGGTTTTGAGCACGACCTGCGGGAGTGTCGTTTGGGGCAGCTGGTAGGATGTCGCCGTAACCTTTTGCAGTGAGGCGGTCGGGTGATATGCCTTTGTCTGTCAGGTATTTGCGCACGGATTCGGCGCGGTTTTGCGATAAGCTTAGGTTTGCGGCGGCATTGCCCACATTGTCGGTATGCCCGGCTATTTCAAGTTTTACGGCGGGATTGCTTACCAAGTAACTTTGCAATTTGTCTAATTCCGCAAACGATGCCGACAGTAGTTCCGCCTTGCCGGTTGCAAATACGATGTTGTTCAGCACCAAGGGTTTATCGGGTTCGATGATAAAGCTGTCTCGCACTTCGGTAACAGAGACATCGTCCACAAAAAAATAGACAAACTTGCTGTCTTCGGGTGCGCCGCCATGCAAAATCGGCTTCGGTTTAAAATTTCCGAGCGCAAAAAAGCGTTCGCCGCCGCTTGCCGTAAATGTTCCGGAAATTTTTGTCCAACCAACTTTGTCGGTAATAAAATTTGTATCCGAATTTGCAACTTGCGGTCTTAAATTATGATAATAACTCATCGAAACCATGCTTGGAAACATGCTGTCGGAGAAGCAAATTTGAAAGGAACTTGACGTTTGTGGGCAGTCGTCGGCTAAATTTACATACAATTCCGCGTGATACTTATGCCCGGCTTTGAGCGATTCCGTGAGCATACCTTGCACGATGTAGTAAGACTGCTGCAATAAATTGGACACGCATATCGAAATTATAGCATCACCTGTTCGCGGTTCCTGATACAAATATCCGCCAAAAGTCGGCGGTTTAAACCATACCAATCCTTCGCTGCGCGGCGGAGCATCTGCATGGTAATAGAAATTCAAATCAACGCCTTTTACGCTTTTCCAATAATTCACGCAATGAAAATTCGACATTTCTTTTGGCAAACACGAATGTTCCTCAAAGCTCGGGTTTTTAACGAGGTTTTGGGCGAAACTTGTCGAACTCGCCCAAAACAGAACAATCAACAAAAAATTTATGTTCATCTGTAAATTTATTTTAGAACGTTTATATTCAATGTTTTGTGCGTAACACGGATTTTAAATCCGTGTTACATTGATGTTTCAGCACATTTTTGAAACCGAATAAAATTATTTCAAATTAAATTCACAAAATATTGATTTACAATGTTTTATGTTCTGATATCTGTAATCTGATGTCTTGAAACTAATTTTACTTATTCAAACATCAAACAAAACATGATTTTGCTTTCCCAACCTTCTTCGCCGGAACGGTCGGCAACGAATGCCATCGCTTTCACTTTTTTAGACATTTCAAAGGTTTTTTCGTTGAAATACCAATCTTCTACAAAAATAAACTTCTTAACTTCTTGCGAAAACGTTTCGATATCCAACTCTGTGCCGGCGAATGTTTTAAGTTGTTGCACAGAAAATTCGCGTTTCGACTTGTCCACCAAATAGATAGGGTCGTATGTTTTTAATTTTCCCGATTTAATATTTTCCAAAATAAATTCAAAGAAAATAGTTTTGTCAAAACCGGTTCTGTCAAGTTGTTTGTCCGATTTCAGTTCAAAAATATGCGTAATGTCCGATGCGATAATTTTTTCAGCTTTTGCGTTCAAATCTTGTTCAAACATACACGGTAAAATAAATCTCGCCTCTGTTTTTAAAGTGTCATCGTCCCTAAAATAGGTTCTTACGGGCGACCACGATTCAATTTTTTTCTCAAAATTAAATGTTTTTGAATCAAAAAGCCATTTTTCTTTGAAATATAAGGCATCTATTTCTGAATAATCAATTTCTTTGACCTTTGTTTCATAATTTTTGTTTTCTGCATCAAGGAAAAATGTATCAATACGCATTCCTAAACGCTCTTTCATATCTTGCACGGATAACGTGTCGTCTCGCATAAACGCTTGCCTCCGACCTTCCATAATCTCTTTAAAAACAAAAGTTCTGAACTCTTCCCACTTAAACCCGGCGAGCCATTCGGGGGTATCGGTGTTTTGAAATTCAATCCAATCCACCACGCTTACATCTTTGGCTAACAAGGCATTAGAGCTTGTTTCTGCACTTTTGTTATTGCACGATAAAAAAAACACGCTGACTACGGCAAACGCTAAACTTAATTTTTTCATAAACTATGTATTAATTGATTTGAAATTGAAATACTGGCTCCGATTTTTTCTCAAATTGAAGTTCGCCGCAGAAGAAGCAAAGATTGTAGTCATCGTCTCTGCCCGACATTCGCTGCTCCAAACGCTTTAATTTCTGACGATTAAGATATTCTTGAAAATCATTTTGTGCCGAAATTGTTTCGTTTTCTGCCTGAAATACGCGCTGCGAAAACACAATTGAAAGTGTCAGCAGAACAATAAGCACAGCCGCAAATGCGCTGTAAGTCAGGCGTTTTCGATTCCTGCGGCGTTGTAAACTTGCCCATGCATCGTGCTTATTCCAATTCGGATTGTGTGAATGTTCAGCTTCTTCGCCGAAGGTTTGTTTAAAAAGTGTATCTAACTTGTTTGTTTCCATGACTTTACATTTGTTGAATTATCCGAATTGATGCGATTTTGAAGCATCGTACGTGCTTTGTGCAGTTGCGAACGCGAGGTGCTTTCGGATATTTGAAGCATCTCCGCAATTTCGTTATGTTTGTAACCTTCAATCACATACAGATTAAACACCGTGCGGTAGCCTTCGGGCAAATTTTTCAGCAAGTCAAACAAATATTCAACCGTGCAATTGTCCGATTGTTCTGCCGGCATATCAAAATGCTCATTATCAATGGAGAGTGTAAACATTTTGTGATTTTGCCTGAGCATCATCAAACATTCGTTTATCATAATTTTTTTTATCCAAGCTCGAAAGCTGTATTCGTGTTCCGGCGTAAATTGTTTTAAATTTGCAAAAACTTTCAAAAAACCGTTTTGCAGAGCTTCTTCGGCATCTTCTTTTTTCTTTAAATATCTCATACACAAATACATCATACTATCGGCATGTTCGTAAAAGATTTCCTTTTCCGAAAGTTGCTTATTGTTTTTGAATATTTTTAACATATTTATATTTGTGTTTTGAGAGTAGAATGCAATTTTATGCCAAAACGTTGCCTGAGTGAAAAAATAAAAGTCAAAAATCAGTATAATATGTTACAGCGTAAAAAATAATATTTATTTGAAATCTAAAATG
>DYSM01000202.1:3351-5567 GCA_020718265.1 Draconibacterium orientale
TAATTTGTATTAAAATATTTTGTATTTTTGGGCTTTACGCTGAAGGTGTTTGAATATGCGAAGTGTTTCTATTTTTCGAGTTATTTTTATATGTGCAATTATTTTCTTTGTAACAGAAGAAAGTAAAGCACAAATAAATATAGACAGTCTTCTTGGTGTTGTAAATCAGCATGATAACGATTCTCTTCGCATACGAAAACTGCTAATCTACAGCCGTGAATATCCCGATTCCTGCTTGTTTTTTGTTAATAAAGCTTCACAAATTGCAAATTCAAAATCGTATCATCCCGCTGTGGTTGAGTTATTAGCATTAGCACAGCATTTTTCTCAATTAGGGAACAATGTGCAGAGTATCAAATATTTCCGAGAATCAATAGACCTTGCGCAACAAAATAAAGATTTTAAACATTTGATACAAGCTCGAAACGAGTTTGGTTATTCTTATACGCTGCATGGAAAAAGCGACAGTGCAATAATTCTACACCTTCAAAACTTGCAATTCGCTGATAAACAGTCGGAATATGCCAAAACTTATCCGTCCACGTGTTTGTATCTGGCATTTGCGTATCGACAATACGGCGATTTGAAAAAAGCTCAGTATTATTTCAAAACGTCCGAACAAAAAGCGCGACTTTTCTCCGATTCGACTATTCTACATATAGCAATACACGAAAGAGGCAACATTTACGCGATGATGAACAACACTGATTCTGCGCTTTTTTACCAGCTCGAAGCGTATGAAATTCGTAAACGACTGAAAAACAAGTATTATCTTCTGGTTTCATTCAACGATATTGCCGGCTCGTATTATCGCATAGGCAACAATGCGTTGGCGGCTGCATATTTTGAAAAAAGTTTGGAATTGACAAAAAATGAATTTTATGACCCGAATTTGTTGTTTGCACTTTACGGAAATTTAGGTTCGGTGTACCATAGTTTGGGCAATTTCTCAAAGGCAGAATCGTATTATACCGAATCGCTCGAAATTGCAAAAACGAATAATGTCAAATATCAATTACGCGATGCGCATTATCATCTTGCATATTTTTATTTTGGTACTAAAAAATTTGAATTGTCTGCCGAATTTGCGCTCTCGGCATACGCTTACAACGATTCCGTTTATACCGAAGAAAACAGCAAAACCATAGAAGAACTGAGTACAAAATACGAAACCGAAAAAAAAGAGCAACAGATTGTGATTCAGAAACTTGAAATACGAAAAAAAAATCTTCAAACCACATATCTGCTCATTTCCTCATCCATATTTTTGGTCTTATTGCTGCTTACAATTTTTGCTTATCGACAAAAAAACAAGGCGCACAGATTGATAAAGTTTCAAAATATGGAAATCATGGAAAAAAATGAAGAATTGCGCCAGCAAAAAGAAGAAATTGAAGCTCAAAGAGATGAAATATCCTATCAAAATCAGATTGTTACCGACCAAAATAAACATATAACCGATAGCATAAATTATGCCTCCAAAATACAAAAAGCAGCACTTCCCAAACATGCCGTTTTTGAAACTTACGTTTCCGATTTTTTCATACTTTTCAAACCGCGAGACATCGTAAGCGGTGATTTTTATTGGGCAGAAAAGATTGGAAATCAGCTCATTGTAGCTGTTGCCGATTGCACGGGACACGGCGTTCCGGGCGCATTTATGAGTATGTTGGGAATTTCGTTTCTCGGAAACATTATTCGGAAACAAGATATAAAACAAACCAACATGGTTTTGGAAGAACTCCGCCACGAAATTAAAACAACATTAAGCCAAACAACACATGCGTCCGACCAAAAAGACGGTATGGACATCGCTTTTTTTACAATAAATACAGACACACTTGAGTTGCATTTTTCCGGAGCTTTTAATCCACTTTACATCATTCGCAGCTCCGGAACAGAACCTGAATTGATTGAATTAAAGGCTGACAGACAACCTGTTGCAGTGTATATTAATGAAAAACCATTCGCTTTTCAAGTTTTTCAATTGCAAAAAGGAGATGTTGTTTACAGTTTTTCAGACGGATATGTGGACCAATTTGGCGGCTCCGGCGGCGGAAAATACAAAACAAAAAAATTCAAAGCATTTCTCGAAACAATTTCAAATTTACCGATGCCCGAACAAAAGAAGTTGCTCGACACTGAATTTGAAACATGGAGAGGTAAACTCCCTCAAACTGACGATGTGCTTGTGGTCGGATTGAAGGTTTAATTAG
>DYSM01000203.1 GCA_020718265.1 Draconibacterium orientale
GCGATTTGAGTCTAATGTCTAACATCTAAATTCTAAAATCTAACGAAGTATTGTTCTAAACGAATTTCTAAAAAACATTCGGAACGGAATTACACAATATCATACAGAAATTCAAAAACTTATGATGATAATGATGGTTTGTTGAAACGGGAAATAACTTTCTACCAATTATTTACCGAAAGTTATTCTCGTTTCAACAAACTAAATATTTGTAATTCAGCCGGTAAAAAAGTTGCATTAGCGACTTGAATTCAGCTATTAAATCAATCGAATTATCTGCAATCTGATTTTCTAATACTTCGATTGCATCGCCCCAAAATATTTTATGATTTCCGTTTTCAAATTTGTCCATTCGATAAACCAATATACGATTAATCACAGATTAAAAGGTATTTATGCTAAAAACCGATTAAACTCAGAAGCCAAATCGGCATTGATGCGTTCGTAAAGTTGTCGGATGTTTTGTGAGAATTCGCCAAACGATGCAAATTCAGCTATTGCAACGGTTTTGCCTTCGTACACAAAGGGCATAATCAGCAAGTGTTTGGGCGAACTGCTGCCCAAGCCCGACAACACGGTGATGTAACCTTCGGGCACGTTGGAAATGTATAGCAATTCTTTATTTTTGGCAACTTGTCCGGATATGCCTTCGCCATAAGAAAAAGACTTTACAACTTCGTTGGAATAATACGCATAGTTTGCCGAAGGATGAAATTTATCATCGTCTTTGGACAGAGTGAAAATCATGCCTTGTACTATAGCGTATTTTTTTGAAAATGCAATCAGAATTTGTTCCGAAAATTTCTCTACGCTCGGTTTGTTTTTCAATTTAACAGTTAGAGAATCCACAAGTTCGTCTGAGATTGTAGAAACAGCAACCGTGTTGATATCCGGGTTCGTTGCGAACGAAATAGGTTCCTGACTTTCTTTTCTATCTGTTTTTTGTATGTTATGCGATATGACTACCCAAAGCATCAGCACCAATAATAATACCGGAAACACAACGCCGGCAAGAAACGGCAAGGTGAGTTGCACATCGGCACGGTTTGTCTTCAAAAACAGCGCAACAGAAAAGCCAACGGATATAGCTGCTAAAACCAGTGCAATATATTTGTAAAACGTTTTATTGGGTTCCATGAGTTGATGTTTTGTTTTAAATATTTTTCAGAAATTCAATAATTTCTAAATCCGACAGCACGATGTTTGTTTTGGATGTTTCAAGTGCCGCCGCCGGCATGGTTCGCACTTGACATTCGTCGGGTTTTTGAACAATTGCTGTGCCGCCTTGTTTCTTAACTGCATATAGTCCGTCGGCACCGTCGCGGTTTGCCCCCGACAGAATTATTCCTATGAGCTGCTCTTTAAATGCAAACGCCGCCGTGCGAAATGTAAGGTCGATGGACGGTCGTGAGTGGTTGATGGACTCCTCTGTCGATAATGCAAAGAAGTTGCCGGGTTCAATCAACATGTGATAATTTGCCGGGGCAAGATAAATTGTGCCGGGCAAAATAGGGTCTTTATCAGCCGGTTCCGAAACATGCAAAGATGATTTGAGCGATAAGGCTTCCACAAAACCGCGTCGAACGTATTTTAAGCGGTGTAATGCCAAAAACAGGGTGTGCGGATAGTTGTTCGGTAAAGCTTCCAAAATTCGAGTAATCGTTTGGAAACTTCCGGCAGAACCGCCAATGACAATATACTTTTGTTCTTTTGACATTTGATTAGAAACTATTTTTTTTGAAAATACGTTCACCTTTCACAACTTCTTTGAAACGACGTTTGAACAGTTCGCCGGTATTTTCGCCTATTCCGAGCATCAAATGACCGCCTTTTACAAGCGAGTAGTGCAATACGTGCATGGCTTCACGGTGTAGTTTATCATTGTAGTTCAATAACTTATTACGAAAAAGAATGAGGTCAAACACATTAAGATAATCTGTTTTTACAAACGGCGATACAACGAATCGTGTCTGCGCAGGAAGTCGTAACTTAGGCGTGAAATAATCTTGTTTGACGTTAAAAAAGTCGTCGAACGTTTTATCTGTATCCAAAAGTTCAATATTTTTTTTGGTCTGGTCAGACTTGCGAATATTAAAATTTGCCTGCCGAATGACTAATTCGTTTTTCGGTGTAAGTATCGATACTGTGAGTTCAACATTATCAAGTAGTTCGGCTTCATTTAGCCAAATGATTAGCGTGTAAAGTTCTTCGCCGCTCACGCACGACGGCACGAACACCTGAATCGGCTTCTTGGTCGGCAACTTGGATAATACGTGTTTGCGCAGTGCAGACCACATTTCGGGGTCGCGAAAAAGTTCGGTGCCCGAAATTTGCAAATCTGAAACAAAACTTTCCTGAAATGTTTTATTTCCGCTCATGAAGGACAACAATTCTTCGCCTGCCTCAAAATTATAGGATTTCATCACACGCTCAATTCTAAATTTAAGTGTACTGACGGCATACTCACGAAAGTCGTAGCCTGTTTCTACAAACAAGTGCTGCAAAATGCGTCTGAAATCGGTTATGGAAAGGCAAATTCCTGTCAAAATTTATTTTTTTATGTAGTAATGACCATGTTTAATAAAATTGAACGCTTCGGTACCAAGAATGGTTTCATGTGCACCCAAAATGAGAAATCCTTTGCGTAACAAATTATCGGAGAATACTTGGAACAACTTGTTTTGCAAACGGTTATTGAAATAAATCAAAACGTTTCGGCATAAGATTAGGTCGAATTTTATTTTGAAAATATTTTCTTCGTTTACTAAATTATGTTTGCTGAACTCAATATTTTGTTTCAAAAACGGTTTCACACTTATTGTATCCCGAATTTCGTCCACAGAAAAATAGTTTGTAAACGGTATATCGTTAAATTCCTCGTAGTTAAGCGGATTTATCTGTACAACTTGTTTATAGTTATCCAGATATTCAAGATTGAATCGATACGGATATACGCCTTGTTTGGCGCGCTCTATCATGTCGGTATTTACGTCTGTTGCGAACTGATGTGCACGGTCGGCTAATCCTGCTTCGTGCAATAATACTTTCATCGAGTACACTTCTTGCCCCGACGAGCAGCCGACATGCCAAATATTTATGCTCTCTTTTTCCTGAAGTTTTTTCAATATCCGATGCTTGACGGTTTGCCAAACTTTGGGGTCGCGGAAAAGTTCAGTGGTATTGACCGTTATGTCCCGAACGACTTGCTCAAGGAACACGCGGTCGGTTTTGAGTTTGATTTTTAATTCTTCAAACGTTAAATGATAATCCGATAATATTTTTTCAATACGACGCAGCAACGACTTGTCCGAATAGTCAGAAAAGTCATAATCCGAAACCATTCTGAATGTTTCGTTTATTTCGTTTATATGTAGCTCGCCGAGTATCAAACGTTTCGGTAAAATAAGTTCCAAAGATAATAAAATACTCCGGAATATTCAAAATCATTTTTATTTGCTAAAAAACTTGTATTTTTTCGGGCAGTTTGGGTAAATTAAAAATTGTGTTTCCTTCCAAACCAAGTTGCGTGAGCGAATCCAATTTCAGAATATAAACCGGCAATTGGTCAATCTTGTTATTACTGATATTGAGATAGATAAGCGAATTGAATTTTGAAAAACCCGAAGGTAAAAATGTCAGAGCATTTTCGGACAGGTCAATAATTTCGGGTGATTTTAGGTTGCCGAACGTTTCGGGAAGTTGGGACAGAAGATTTGATGAAAGAAAAATTTTTTGTAAATTTGTCAGATTTCCGATTTCATCGGGCACGCGTCCGATTTTATTTTCGGATAAACTCAAAATTTTAAGTCTGCTGAGCAAAAACACGCCGGGCGGTATTTTTTCAAGTGCATTATTGTCCAAATATAATTCCGTAAGGTTTACAGGCGACTTGGAATTTACGGGCAAATCCTTTAACTTATTGGAAGCTACATTCAAAAACTCCAAATTTGTGAGCGCGATAAATTGCGGCGAGAGTGCTTTTATCTGATTATGAGACAAATCCAAACGCTGAAGTTTCGTGAGGGTGTAAAACTCTTCGGGCAAATTGGTCAGAGAATTGTCGGCTGCATTGAATTGTTCTAAGTTTTGCAAGTAAGAAATTCCTTTTGGCAACGTTTTCAATTGGTTTCCGGAAACAGAAAGAATTTTCAAATTTTGCCAAGTCTCCGGAATGGTCGGTAGTTCGGTAAGTCTGTTATTATCAAGCCGTAAGACTTCGAGCTTTTGCAATTTTTGAATCGATTTCGGTAAACGTTCAATCATGCAATCGGAAATGAACAAGTAGCGTAATTCCGTCAAAGAATCAATACTTTCGGGCAAATCGCCGTAAGATGTCAGTTCGAGCGCGTAAGCTGCACTTTTGTTAAGCAAAGCGCGTTCCATATCACTGTAAATCAAGACTGTATCCGGCACAACACGACTCGTTTGTGCGAAAATATCAAATGTATCGCACAAAATCAGTATAACGAACAGAAAAAGAATGTATTTAAGGTTCATCCGGATGTTAATATAATTGATATACCGAAAATTTGATAATGCTGTCAAAGTCTGAAAAGAGGTTGCTGCCAAAGGTAAAAAAAAATAGAATACGACAACAAGAAATCTGCAAAAAATAACGAAGGCATTACACCGGCTTCGTCGTTACATTGAGTGTTTCTGATGCTGAATTCAAGCCTCAATTGCAACTTTCGGTTTTGCCGATTTAGAAAAAAACAAACATTAAGTAATCGCAGAATCTATTTTTTTTTCGTAAATTTGCAGTAAATAATAAATCAGCAGACATGGAATACATAATTGTGCAACCGGTTTCAAAAATTCAGTCAGAAATTCTGATAGATTTCTTGAATAAGAACAAAATCGTATATGAAGATAAAGAAAGCACTTTGCAACCACCGGAAAATCCGAATATCGGTTTGACCGAATTTGCCGGAGCATGGAAAGATGAAAAAATTACATTGGCATCAATACGAAAGAAAGCATGGCGAAAAATAAAATTATGATTGACACGAACATTTTAATAATAATGTTCAAAGAAAAAAACAAGGGCAAAGCCAAAGAAATTATTGCGGAACTCAATAAGTACGATAACAATGATGTATTTGTTTCTGAGATTTCTCATCTGGAATTACTTATCGGTGCAACAAGTATTGAAAAACGTAAACAGCTTGAAACACAGCTAAAAGCTTATGGAAAAGCATGTTTAAATGCAGATATTACAGACAAAACATTCACGCTCGTTCGCAGATATGCTATAAACCGAGCAGGCAATATCGGGTTGGCAGATATGATTATTGCAGCCCATGCTATACACGAAAATTTAACACTTTATACTCATAACAAAAAGGATTTTGAATTTATAAAAGAATTACAATTACATCCGCTTTCTAAATAATTTTTGCACATTTGAAAAACAAAGTATCCGTTTTTCAAGTTTCAAGTTACAAATTTCAAATACCATGAACAAAGTTTATTTCAGTCCCGGTCCCGACGCGCTTAATGCGTTGCTCAAAA
>DYSM01000204.1 GCA_020718265.1 Draconibacterium orientale
GAATTTCCAAAAATATTCAAGCGGAAATTTCGCTATAACATAAAGTATTCCAATGTTTTATGAGTTTTCTTACACGGACTGCATAGTTTTTTATTACGATTCAATAAAATCGATAAATGACAACTTTTTGACTATTGAATGACTACTGTTTGACCACTAAATGACAAAACATTCGATTGAAAAATGCCTATAACCTACAAGGAATCAAATATTTACACGCTTTTTTTTACAAATACTAAATATCAAACATCAAACGTTCTACAAACGAACGATAATCTGCTGTGGCTCTTGTAATTACGTCTTTGGCTTCGGCAGCATCGTAGGTGTGCGTAATTTCGCAACGTCCTTTTTCATCGCCGGGCATGTCCTTGTAAGTGAGGAAGTAATGACGCAGGCGTTCAAGCACAGCTTTGGGCGCGTCGGTAATGTCGCGGTATTCGCCGTACACTGCATCGCCAATCATGACGGCAATAATTTTATCGTCGGCTTCGTTGCCGTCCAACATGCGGAAACCTCCGATTGGACGCGCTTGCACGAGAATATCGCCGTGTGTAATTTCTTTCTCTGTCAATATACAAACATCAAGCGGGTCGCCGTCGCCAACGATTTCCGGGCGACCAAGAACCTCAATACATTTTTCGGCAACGCGATAACCGCAGTGCGTTTGTGGAATAAAGCCGTAAAGTGCCGGCAAAATGCTGGAATATTTTTGCGGACGGTCAATTGTGAGGTAGCCGGTTTCCTTATCTACTTCATACTTAACGGTATCGGTCGGCACCATTTCGATAAACGCCGTGAATACTTCGGGCGCGGTGTCGCCTATGTCAATGCCGTGCCACGGGTGGGCTTTGTGTCGTAAACCGAGTAATTTTCCGATTGGGTCGAGTGCTTTGTGAGCCATTTTTTTTGGAGTCATTTTAATTTATCTAATTTTTGTGATGACGGATCTATTTCTTTGAGAATGTTATACACTGCAAGTTTCTCTGCGGCAGGAGCTTCCGAGAAAATATTTACGAATTCGGATGTTTTTGTGGTCATAAGAATTTTTAGGTAGAACGATTCGGGTTTGCGGCGATACACGGCTTGCATTTGTTGCATCGCGTTGCTTATTTCCGAACGTCCGACCTCCATTTTGGTTTCCATTCGGTCTAAGCCCATGAGATGATAGCGGTATGAAAATTTGCGAAGCGGACTGTTTGCGTTGTCTAAGATGCTTTCTATCAAATAGTAACGATTATTTTCATCTGTACCTTCAAAGGCTTTCCAACCGGGTTCGGGTGCACTTTGGGCATTGTTCACAATTTCTCGTGCTTTCATAAAAAAAGGCGATCCGGCTGTATTTCCAAACGAATCGTAGTCCAAACCAATAATAACATAAGCATAAAAAGCCAAAACGGAAGTCAAATTGCTGAGATGCGAATTTTCGTTAAATTCCAATTTCTGACCGTCCACGTATTCAAAAATAAACCAATCATCGCGCTCTTGGTGGTTGAGCATCACCGATTTATAGTTTGTATTGAACACCGTTCGAGTGGATTGTATGGTCAGCGTGCCGGTAAATTTGTCGATGCCGTTGTACGCCGAAAGGTTTATAGTAAGCTGACATTCAATGCGTTCGTTTTGAGCAAAAACATTATCAGTCCATTTTGTGTCGTTCATAAATTCCGTAATGTCGCGCTGCAAACTGCGATATATTTCTTCGTTTGTGCCTTGAATGCGACTTCTGTTTACGGAAACTTGACACAATAATTCTTGCGCAAACGTATCTAAGCTAAAAAAAACGACTGCGACGAAAATTAAAACTGCATTTTTCATTTTTGACGATTAAAGTGTTCGCAAAGCACATCGACAATGTCTTGCGCGAGTTCTTGCTTCGATTTTAACTCAATATCGAGAATTGTATTGTGTTTGTCGATAATTTTTACCTTATTTGTATCCGTTCCGAAGCCTGCGCCCGCATCGTTTAGGGAATTTAACACAATGAAATCAAAGTTTTTAGATGAAATTTTAGATTTTGCGTTTTCAATTTCGTTTTCAGTCTCGAGCGCAAAACCGACAGAAATTTGCGTGTCCGATTTTAATTTTCCAAGTTCGGCTGCGATGTCCGGATTTTTTTTCAGAACAAGATTCAAACTTTGTTCCGACTTTTTAATTTTCTGATTAGCAGGAAATTGCGGCGAATAATCGGCAACCGCAGCCGTAAAAACTGCAATATCGCAATTCGGAAATATTTTTGCCGAAGCTTCAAACATTTCCTGCGCCGATTCCACGCGTATAACTTTGATTTTCTGATTTTTAACAGAAACCGATACAGGTCCGGATACGATTGTAACGTGTGCGCCGCATTCGGCAAGTGCTTCGGCAATGGCGTAACCCATTTTTCCGCTGGAACGATTTCCGATAAAACGCACAGGGTCAATGGCTTCGTAAGTTGGTCCGGCGGTCAGCAGAACTTTGGCGTTAAGCGTTTGTTTCGGATTAAAAAACTCGGATAGTGTTTGCACAATTGTTTCCGGTTCTGCCATGCGCCCTTTGCCGTCGAGTCCGCTGGCAAGTTCGCCGGTTTCGGCATCAATAATGTGATTGCCGCGCGATTTTAGAAGTTCAATGTTATGACAAACTGCCGGATGTCGGAACATATCCAAATCCATGGCAGGCGCAAAAAACACAGGACAACGTGCTGATAAATAAGTTGTTATAAGCAAATTATCGGCAACTGCATGTGCCGCTTTTGCCATCGTATTCGCAGTTGCGGGCGCAATCACGAATGCATCTGCCCAAAGTCCTAAGTCCACGTGGCTGTTCCAATCTCCACTGTCTGCTTTGTAAAATTCGCTCAAAACCGAATTTTTTGACAGGGTTGAGAGTGTGAGCGGCGTTATGAAATTTTTGGCAAACGGCGTCATCACCACGCGCACTTCCGCACCTGCTTTTACAAGCAACCTTACAAGAATAGCCGCCTTGTAAGCAGCTATACCGCCGGA
Organism: Draconibacterium orientale; assembly: GCA_020718265.1. Classification (GTDB taxonomy): domain Bacteria; phylum Bacteroidota; class Bacteroidia; order Bacteroidales; family JAADGE01; genus DYOJ01. The sequence goes on from DYSM01000204.1 coordinate 2,985, forward strand.
AATTCCGAGTATAATGCGTTTACCGTCAAGCATATTACTCTTCTTCGGGACGGCGGAATTTTAGTGTTCCCTCTATCATTTCCTGCGTTGCAATAAGCACCGGCTTGGGCATTCGTTCGTAATATTTGGAAATTTCAATTTGCTCACGATTTTCAAAAATTTCTTCCAAATTATCGGTATAAGATGCAAATTCTTCCAATTTACTGTTCAGTTCTGTTTTTACTTCTCGACTTATTTGGTCGGCACGTTTGGCAATAACATTGATTGCTTCGTAGATATTGATGGCATCTGCTTGCACATCTTTTACATTTCGGGTTATTGTGTTTGAAGATACACCTGTTTTTTTGGGTTCCATATATCTGATTTTTAAGATTTTACTATTTAGTTAGGTCTGCTGTCAGTTTTTCAGATTTTTTTTCGGCATTCTTTTTAATTTTCGCGGCTTCGTCGGCATATTTAGATTCGGGAAATTTAGCCGTGAATTTGTTATAATCCTTAATAACACCGTTATAACGCTCTTTTTGTTTGCTGCCCACGCTGTTTTCGGCGTAAAGATAACCGGATTTTACAATATAAAAAAGGGCTTGTTCTTTATAATCGGTATCGGGAAAAGATTGTAATGAATTTTTCAGGCTGATGACCGCCGCATTGTAGTAGCCCATGTCGTAATACAATTTTGCGTTGTCGTACGATTTCTTTTCCAAACGGTTACGCAATTCATCAATGAGAATATTACATTCGGCAATTTTTGCACTTTTCGGATATCTTGCAAAAAAAACTTCAAACGCGGTCAAAGCAGTATAAGTTGCTGATTGTTCGAGAGTTGTCTTTGGCGAATCTTTGTAATAACAATACGCGCTCATGTAGTAAGAATCTTCGGAGTATGTACCTTTGGGATAATATTCGGTATATTTTCGGAAATAATAACCTGCCAAAATGTAATCTTTAATATAATAATTGCTGTAGGCAAGTTTATACATTACCTCCTCGCCGTCCTTCGTTCCGCGAGTGAGTAGCGCGATGTCTTCCAACAAAATAACGGCTTTGCTGTATTTTTCTTTGGCAAAATAATCCAAAGCCGATTTCAACTTAAGGTCTGTATCGGTAGATTTTTGTAACTTACTAAAGGTGCAGCTCTGCGCCAAAGTCAAAATTGCGACCGCAGCGATTACCGAAAGTGATGTTCTGAATATTTGCATGTTGCAAAAATACAAATAGATTTTTGAGCACAACAGTTTTTTTACTATAAAATATCTAAAAAAAAATATAATATTACTCAATTTAGTTGCAAAATTCTTATTATCAAAATGTTATAAAAATTTAAAAAATAAAACTAATCAATAAAGAGTTAAAGTTTTTATTAAAAATAGATAAAAACACATAAAAATCGGAAGAAAATCATATTTTTTTTGCTAAAATGCACATTTTTCATAATTTTATGCAACTTTTTAAACAAACATACATCTGCAAAAAAGAATTTCATGCACGTAGATGAAAAAACAATCTCGGAATGCAAACGCAACAATTCGCAGGCTCAAAAAGCTGTTTATGAGGCGTATGCTCCGATTGTTTTAGCAGTCTGTCGGCGCTATGTTGCGGACAGAGATGCGGCGGAGGATGTGATGCAGGAAACTTTTATTACGGTTTTTACAAAAATTAGCCAGTATAAAGGTTTAGGTTCTTTTGAGGGTTGGATTCGGCGAATTGCAGTCAATGCGGCATTACTTTATCTTAGAAAAAGAAAATTAACGTACGAGATTGACGAAAATATTTCCGATGAAGAGTTTGAAAATGAGGCAGACAGAAACAGGAACGACGAACGCGGACTGATTGAACGTGCAGGTTTTTCGGCAGAAGACATGATTGACTTCATGAGCGAACTTCCAATCGGATTTCGAACTGTTTTAAATTTGTTTGCCGTAGAAGGTTTGAAACACAAGGACATAGCTGAATTGATGCACATCAGCGAAAATACCTCGAAAACGCAATTTTTGCGCGCACGAAAACGCTTTCAGGACGTGCTGATTTACAAAGCGAAACTGAAATTAGGAATTAGGCACAATACGAAACTTTAAGGATTCGGTAACATGAGCAAGAACGATTTTTCAAATTTAGACACCTATATAACCGACACACTCGGACAAGCCGCCGTGCCTACCGCTACAAGATGGGAGGATTTTTATGCAAAAAAACTTAGTCCGGTTCAAAAGAAAATTAAACGCAAGACTAATGTTCGTCGCGTTGTTTTTGCCACTGCCGTTGTCGCTGCAATTTTACTTTCAATCCGAGCTTTCACATCTGAAAAATCGCACACAGTTACCGAAATATCAGCGAATTACACAACATTAAATACTTCGAAGCCGACATCCGAAAATCGGACTGAAAAATTTGATTCCACAGACAAAACGCAGGTCATTATTCACAAAAAAATTTATGTAACAAAACGGATTCTTGTAACGGATACTGTAAAATTACGCGACACCATTTTTGTAAAACAACCTTAAGAGTTCGTAAAGTTTGTAAAGTT
>DYSM01000205.1 GCA_020718265.1 Draconibacterium orientale
AAATGGCTATAATTTACATAAAATCAAAGATTTACACGTTTTCTTACAAACACTATTTACAGTTTCTCAATTAATAATTCTTAATTCATAACTCAAATGGCACTCCGCACTCCTAATATTCGTTTAACTGTTTTTTGGTTCCGACGCGATTTGCGTCTGGCTGATAATACAGGTCTTTATCAAGCACTTACATCCGGTTTTCCGGTTTTGGGATTATTTATTTTTGATACCGATATTTTGGACAAACTTCCGCGCAACGACCCGCGTTTTACGTTCATTCACACGAATGTGCGGTTGCTTAATTTGTTTTTGCATGTTTCCGGTTCTGCAATTTTGCCGAAAAAAGGAAAGCCACTTGATGTTTTTCGCGAACTTGTTGATAATTATAATATTGAAGCCGTTTATACCAACGAAGATTACGAACCTTATGCCCGAAAACGCGATTCGGAAGTTGCCGAATTTTTGAAAACGCGCGGCATTGGGTTTCATTCGTTCAAAGACCAGGTGGTTTTTGCGCCCGACGAAATACTCAAAACCGACGGCAAACCTTACACGGTTTATACGCCGTATGCCAAAAAATGGCTCGAAAAATTTCAGCAAACTCAGCTTGACATCAAATTAGTTGAAAATTTGTTGCAAAATTTCGTTCCCGCAACACCCGATAAAATTCCTGAAATTGACGAACTTGGCTTCATCGAAAACAGAATGCCCGTGCCCGACCCTGTGTTGAATGCCCAAATTTTGAACCGCTACGAAGCCGAGCGTGATTTTCCGGCATTGCAAGGCACATCGGGCATGAGCGTGCATTTTCGGTTTGGCAAAATAAGTGTGCGTAAAATTGCGCAACAAGCTCAGCAGCACAGCCCTGTGTTTTTGGGCGAGCTTATTTGGCGCGAATTTTTCATGCAAATTCTTTGGCATTTTCCGCACGTGGTTGAAAAAAGTTTCAAACCTGCGTACGACCGCATTGAATGGCGCAACAACGAAGCCGAGTTTGCCGCTTGGTGCGAAGGGCGCACGGGTTATCCGCTCGTGGATGCGGGTATGCGCGAGTTGCTCGCAACCGGCTCCATGCACAACCGCGTGCGCATGATTACGGCATCGTTTTTAGTCAAACATTTGCTGATAGATTGGCGTTGGGGCGAGGCGTTTTTTGCAGAAAAATTGATGGATTTCGACCTTGCCGGAAACAACGGAAACTGGCAGTGGGCGGCAGGTTGCGGCTGCGATGCTGCGCCGTATTTTCGCATTTTTAATCCGACGGCGCAAGCACAAAAATTTGATAAGGATTTAGAATATATCCGAAACCGGATTCCTGAATTTGACACACTTGATTATCCGCAACCGATTGTAAACCATGAATTTGCACGAGAACGTGTGCTCTCGGCATACAAAAAAGCCTTGACGGAGAGTTGAAAAGTTTGTAACGATTGAATTTTTTAAGCCCTTACAGTTATTTGAACAAAAAACGGCAATGCCTTGTGTAAAGCATTGCCGCAGTGAAAGTTAGAGTTCAAAATCTCAGACGGTGAGGTTATTGTTTTATGAATTTGCGGACAACGGTTCCGCTTTCGTTTGTAATTTTTATGCTGTAAATTCCGCTTTGGAGGTTGCTTACATTTATTTGGTTATCTGCGTTTTGTTGGCTTATTACAACTCTGCCGGTCATATCAACTATCTGAATGTCTGCTTTTTTCAGACCGTTAATAGTTATTATATTGCTTGCGGGGTTGGGGTAAACTGTAACGGTTTTGCTGATATTTTGCGAAGCAGATGAAGCAACGTCCTGCATAACTGTTACATGTTGCGAGAGCATTCCGTTTGCGGATACGGTTACTATTGCCGTGCGGGGGCTTGCCGATGCGTTTTCTTGTGCGGTTACAGCAATTGTTTGGTTTGCACTTCCGGCTGTTTGGCTGACCGCAAGCCAATCTTCGCTGCTTGCTATTTCCCAATCAATATTTGAAGTTACATCGAAGATTGCGGTGCTGTTAGCAGTGGCTTGTACCGTAAGTTCAGTTGTGGAAATCAGTAAATAGTTAAAGTTTGCAACCAATGTTCTGTCAGCTGTTGCCGTAAATGTATAGATTGCATTTGACGAAACTTCTACGCCGGATTCTGTCCATTTTGCAAAGGTATAACCTACATTTGCAACTGCCGTTAAAGAAACGGTTTCGTCTTGATTGAACAGACCTGTCCCTAAACCTTCGATTGTTCCGGAATTAGCAGGTGAAACTGTCGCATTAACAAAATAAACACCGGCAGGTTGATAATCCCATTGCAGTTCAAAATCGCCTTCTTCGTATGAGAGTCCTGCTATTATGAAGTAAACGCGTTGTGTAGAACCTGTTTCGTTCGTCCAATCAATTGGTGTTGTGTCGGTGTCATCAATACAAGAGATTTCGTTTTCGCCCGGACACGAGCCTCCGTAACGCATCGAATGGCGTGAGTCAAAGTTATTCCCTGTTTGACCGATTGAAAGTGACGCTCCGGGTGCAACGTCTCGATAAAAAATTAAATCTTTGGAACTTTCCATGCTGCAAAAACTAAAATCATTCGTAGCTGTGCTGGTTGTTCCTGCGTATGGCGATGACATTTCAGCTAAATTCATAGCGTTAGAACAATCATCTCCTAAAACTTTGACTCTGAAACTATAAGGACCTGCCCAGCAACTGTTATCTGTAGCACCGCAGATGGCTTGTACGTAGAACTGATAGCTTGCAGTGGGTAATAAATTTGAAATTTCTACCGAATTCGTGGTTGCTGTTTGGCGGATACCCGTGCCGAGTTCGAATCCGCTCTCGCCGTATTCGACTGTCCATTCTGTTGCGTCACCGCTTTCGGTCCAAGATAATACCGTAATGTTTGTATTGATTGAACTTGCAGATAATCCTCCGGGTTGCGAGCAAGACGGCATTGTGCTTTGATATAATTCGTTGATTTCAGCAGAATGTAATGCCCGATTATACACACGAACTTCATCAATTTTACCATCAAAATATTTTGGATTATAATCGGGCGAAAAGCCGATGATAATTCTGTCTTGCCAGTCAAAATTGGAAAATTGTTTCAAGCCTTGTGCAACTCTACTACCATTTACGTATAATGATTGCCCGATACCCACTCCGTATTCATATACAACATGATACCATTCTGAATTTCCATAAATACCTGTATTCGTGCTTATAGTTTCTTCGCTCCAAAGTCTAACGTATATGTTTCCGTCTCGTAGATGTATATTTCTGTCATTTCCATTGTCACCTAAGTAACCATTTGCAACAGAAAAAAGTCCGCCGTCTTCGCTGTCTGATTTAAACCAAAATGACACGGACATTGCTGTTTCCGAAACATCTAAATAGCTTTCAATGTATGAGTTGCTGCCATTAAAATCGTAAGCACTATTATCTTGACATAATCTATCCGGAGTCAGAACAGCATTATTGTTGATTCCATGATTTGAATTGCCGCTGTCGTCGTTTGCATTTCCGTTAAAAGGGTAATATGCCAGGAGACCGGACGTTAAATCTACACCAAAAACAGGGGTTATTTCATAATTTTGCCCCATAGTAATAGTCAATGGGTTGTCTGTGCCGGTTATATCGCCTGCCCAACCTTGAAAGATGTAACCGCTTTCCGGAACTGCTAAAATCTCAACAACAGTATTTTCATTAAAATAGTGTGCCCCTGCGGGTGGTGTGGTTGTGCCATTTTCGGCAGAATTTAGTTGCAGTGCGTATTGTGTTGCCGTAGTTTCATTGAAGTGTGCAACTACTTCTATATTCTCGTTTACAGTAACGATGTACGGATTTTCTGTAATTTGCGTACCGCTGACTAACCAGTAATCAAACATCGAACCTTGTTGGGCTGAGGCGTACAGACTCATATCTTCGCCTGTGAAAACAGTATAATCACCAGGAATCGGGGTTGTTGCACCATTCCCGATTACCGATAACGTCAAGGTTGAGGTTGGTATTTCTTCCACCAAAACATCATCAATAACAATTTCCCCCCAACTGTAACTGCCGTTTCCGAGACGGAATGCAATATTCAAATCGCTGCCTGTATAGGTATTGAAATAAACAGTATATTCTGTCCAATTGTAACTTAAATTTACAGCTTCAACCAGTGTAAATGAATTCGCCGCATTAACAGTACCGACTTGAATATCACTAATATCACTTTCATAGAAGGTGGCTTTAAATTTCACCCGTAACGTATTGATATTTTGCGTAAATTGAGGTAATTTAACCGTGGTATATCCATTGTCGTTCGTCGATAATCCTAAGCTGTTCGGTGCAGATGAATACATCCAAGTAGATATACGTGTGTAACCGGAAGCAGACCAACATACGGGTAAGAGGTTTGAGTTGTCGAAATTTTCGGAATAAGGTACCGAATAAGTAACACATTCAGTGTCGAACGTATAAGGTCCGCTCCAATGGCTCAGGTCGCCCCCGCCGCAGTCGGAACGTAAGTAATATTGGTATCGTGTTGCAGGATTTAAGTTTGTGAGTGTGTACGGATTTAGACTGATTCCGTTAATTGCAGTTCCGTTTCCAGTTTCAAAGCCGTAATTACCGTATTCAATGTCGAATAAGCCGGAACCGGATGCGTCCGTCCAAGCTAAATCGGCACTAGTTGTAGTAAAATTAGAGGCATTTAGATTTGTCGGTTGCAAACAAGACGGGAGTGTCGTAAAGCTGATTGGGTTAGACCATGCACTTGTTTCAGCACAAATCGGACGGACGTAAACCTGATACGTTGTTTCGGGCGTTAAACCCGATAATTCAAACGGATTATTTGTAGCACTGACAAAGGTTCCGTTATCAGGGTCGAAACCTACTGCGCCAAAGCTAACTTGCCAGCTTGTTGCATCTCCGTGTTCTGCCCATGCTAAATCTACATTGTAGGCTTGTATATCGCTCACTGCCAAGTTTGTTATTTCCGGACATGCAGGTATTTCTTCCACCAAAACATCATCAATAACAATATACCCCCAATCGTAACTGCCGTTTCCGAAACGGAATGCAATATTCAAATCGCTGCCTGTATAGGTATTGAAATAAACAGTATATTCTGTCCAATTGTAACTTAAATTTACAGCTTCAACCAGTGTAAATGAATTCGCCGCATTAACAGTACCGACTTGAATATCACTAATATCACTTTCATAGAAGGTGGCTTTAAATTTCACCCGTAACGTATTGATATTTTGCGTAAATTGAGGTAATTTAACCGTGGTATATCCATTGTCGTTCGTCGATAATCCTAAGCTGTTCGGTGCAGATGAATACATCCAAGTAGATATACCTGTGTAACCGGAAGCCTCCCATTCAAGTGGCATTTCGCTTGAATGGTCGAAATTTTCCGAATATGGCACAGCCAATTGTGCTTGTGCATTTGTCATCAGCCCGCACAAAACAAAGGCAACTAAAAAAAATATAAACTTTTTCATAAAAAAATATAATTTAAAATTTTCCCTACTCGTCGTATCGCTTTTCGGATGCCGTG
>DYSM01000206.1 GCA_020718265.1 Draconibacterium orientale
GTCATTCAATGGTCAAAAAGTAGTCATTCTTTGTTTTTTAATAGTTTCAATTGAAACTAAATAAAACTAAATAAAACAACTGAATGACTATTGAATGACAAAACATTCGACTGGAAAAAAATGACTATAATTTACATAAAATCAACGATTTACACGTTTTCTTACAAACACAGTCTAATGTCTCGTTTACAGAACTTCGTTTTTATTTACGCAATTCAGGTCATCAAATGCTTTTTTGAGGCGTTCGATGAGGGCTTCTTCACCTTTGCGCAGCCATACGCGCGGGTCGTAATACTTTTTGTTGGGTTTGTCGTCGCCTTCGGGGTTGCCGATTTGTGCTTGTAAATACGCATGATTCTTGGCGTCAAATTGGCGAATGCCGTCCCAAAACGCCCATTGCGTGTCGGTGTCGATATTCATTTTCGTAACACCGTACGAAATTGCTTCTCGAATTTCAGCTGTGCTCGAACCTGAGCCGCCGTGGAATACAAAGTTTACGGGTTGGTGTCCGGTGTTGTATTTTTGTTGGATAAAATCTTGCGAATTTTTCAAAATCTTGGGTGTCAGCACCACGTTGCCGGGTTTGTAAACGCCGTGTACGTTGCCAAACGATGCGGCGATTGTGAAATTCGGACTCACAGCCGACAGTTTCTCATACGCATACGCCACTTCCGACGGTTGTGTGTAAAGTTTCGAGTTTTCGACTTCGGAGTTGTCCACGCCGTCTTCTTCGCCGCCGGTTACGCCGAGTTCAATTTCGAGTGTCATGCCCATTTTTGTCATACGCTCGAAATATTTTACACAAATTTCGATATTTTCGTGCAAGGGTTCTTCCGATAAATCCAACATGTGCGAGCTGAAGAGCGGTTTGCCGAATTTGGCATAATGTTCTTCGCTTGCGGTGAGCAATCCGTCAATCCAAGGCAGAAGTTTTTTGGCGGCATGGTCGGTATGCAAAATCACGGGCACGCCGTACGCATCGGCAACCGTGTGTACGTGTTTCGCGATAGCAATTGCACCCAAAACGGAGGCTTGTTGCTTGTCGTTGGGCAACGATTTGCCTGCATAAAACGACGAACCGCCGTTGGATGCCTGAATGATTACGGGCGAATTTACTTTTGCCGCAGTTTCCAGCACGGCATTTACGGTATTTGTGCCCGTAACGTTTACAGCCGGCAAGGCAAATTCGTTTTGTTGCGCAATGAGATAAAGGTCTCGAAGCATTTGTCCGGTTACTACGCCGGGAGTTATTTTACTGAATGACATATTGTTATGTTTATGTGGGTGATTTAAAATTTTTGCGGTAATAAGAGTTATCTGATTTAATTTGAAATTGTTCGTTGGGTTTTCATTGCATTAGTAATTTGAACTGTTTTTACGGATACGGTTGTCAAGCGTTTAATCAAATCTATGACTTGGTCTTTGTAATCGGCGAATTTGTATGTATTGAAATTGTCGTGTAATGTTTTTTTATCCGGATATGTTTCAATCGTTTTTTTGTTGTAAGTCGTTTCTTGATACTGATTTAAAATCCATTCAATTGCTGAGCGATTTCCTAATTTATAGTCCCAAACCTCGTTGGGCAAACCGGAAATAGTTGTATTTTCGTCCAAAATTATTGTGCCTTTATCTTTTATGGCTTTTAGTTTGGGTTTCGGGTTTTCTCTTAGTTCTTCGGTCTCTACATTTAGGTTGTAAGCTTCCACAGTTTCATAATTAATATGTAAATCCATTAACTCTTTACCCCAAGCCGACCATTTTCTAAAATTATCGTAAAACGGTAATCCGGGGAATTCTCGTTTTAAATTTTGTTTGTATTTTTCTCTGTAAATAGGGTTGTGGATTACAGCATAAGTGTAATGAAAAATTTCTTCTTTTGAAATAGTGTCGTCTTTGTAATGTTCTGAAAATTGTTTCAATCCCCAATCTGTTATATTTATGATGGGGTCATTTTTTTCATTGAAATAATATAAGGAAGCACATTTTGCAGGATCCATAAAATATTGATAGGCTGAAAAACAATTTGTAGAGCTAACTGAAAATTCTTGTCTGTTACTAACTGAAAATAAAATTGTTGAATTTTTTAAGTTCAAATTATTACCATAGAATTTAAAATGATTTGCTGTAAGAACATCATTTAGAATCAAGTTACTATAAAAAAGTTTTTTTATAAACGGACGATACGAAAATAGTATGATTTCGCTTCTTTTGAATTTTATAGTTCTTTTTCTTTTAAATTTATTCAATAAATCTCTGCTCCATTTAATAGTAATATCTAAAAAGTTTTCTAATTCCTTAATATTATTAATTTTACTATGTTTCTTTATATTTTCGTTGTAAACTGATATAAAATATTTAATCTTCGCAGCTAAGTTTTCGCTGTTAAAATCTGTAACCCATTCATCTCTTGATGTATTAACACCATTGAAAACATTAGCAAAAATCCCGTTTCCGTTTTTTTCGTATAACGGAATTAAATTTTCAAATCCGTTTTTTTCGGTAAACAACCAATTATTGTCTTTATCGGGTATTAAGGACTTAAAATTAATTAAATGAAATTTATTATCTGCTAAAAAATGAAGTTTATCTTGTTTTGAATTTTCATTAACTTTTACGTATCTGATTAAACATTTCTTGTCTTTTTTTGAAACGTCTTTTATTAAAAAAGTAATAGCAACGCCTACTTTTATCGGAAATACATTTGAGTATTTAAAGTTTTCATCTTTTTCGCTTGTATCCCTCAAATCACCGCCTAAATCGATGATGTAAGCATATTGGAACTCTTTTAGAATTGAAGCACGAAAACCGTCATAAGTTTTTTTGTTAATCAATGCGTTGTTTGTAATAAATGCAATTACTCCGTCTTCATTTAAGCGGTCGCTTGCCCAACGGAAAAAACGCGAAAACATGTCATATAGACTTGTTTTTTGTGCTTTACTTAGTTTTACATAAGTATTTTTTATACGTTCGTCAATTTGCGGATAGTCTTTATTTTTATTAAAATCATTCCAATTTTGTTGATGAGCGTTGTAAGGTGGATTTCCTATAATTACGGAAATTTTTTTTGTATTTTGACTTTTGATACGTTCCAAGTTTTCTTTTGAAAGTGCATACATATCTTGCATAAACCCTTGGTCTTTTCCTTTACGTTCCCAATTTAATGCGTGAAAATTTTCGAGCGTATCTACAAAAACTATATTGTTAAAAGGAATATAGTTACCGAGTTTTTGCTTCAAAGTATATTCAATATTCAGATTAGCAATATAATACGGTAAGATTGAAACTTCGTTTGCATGAATTTCGTTACGATATTTATATTCAAGATTTTGTGGGTTAATGTGCCGAATCAGGTCGGTAATGAATGTTCCGGTACCGGTTGCGGGGTCAAGAATATGTACGTTTTTATCAGAAAGTGTTTTGCCGAAATGATTTTCAACCAGATAATCGGTGCTTTCAATCATAAATTTTACAATTTCATTTGGCGTAAACACGATACCTAATTTGTCAGCTCCTTTGGGATTGTATGCTTTATAAAAATTTTCGTAAACAATTTTCAGAAAATCTTGTTTTTGATGATAATCCCCAATCTGAGCGGCATAAGTTTTTATTGTTTCATAATACCGGTCGATTTTTGCAAGTGTATTGTATCTGATTTCTTTTGTAAAAAAAGTATCCGTAACTTTCTGTAATTCAATAGCTATATTGTTTTCTCTGTGAAATCGGTTTTCGTTATAAACCGTTGAAAAAATTTCATCTGTCAAAATGTGTTGTATCAACATTTCGCGAATATCATCAGCAGAAATTGTTTTATCTATACTTTGTCGGCATAATTCCCAAAAGCCGGAGCGTGCGTTTTTGAAATTGTCGTTTTTTTTCGACTGTTCGTTAATCATAAGACGCAGTTCATCAACAACATAAGGAACATCATTTTTAAATTGTTCTATTGCTGTATAAAAATCGGTGATAACTTTTGGCTGAAAATCAATGAATGTTCTTAGAAGCCGGTCTAATTCTTTTGGTTGCGACATTTGACAACGTAAAACTTCTTCTCCCGGTTTATTCGGTTCTCTTTTTTGGATAAGAACAATAGTTTTACTGTTTTCAAATATAATATTTTCGGTAGGATATCCGGTTTCAATTTTTTTGTCGATTTCTTTATCGATATCATCAAATATATCTTTACTTTCCCAATATCCGTAATCTATATTCGGTAAGGCACCGCGAACAGTTCCGTCCGGTCTTATTTTTGTGTTTTTGTATGGTTGCTCACGTAAAATAATTAGATCTTTTGTATCACAATAAGCTTCTAACAAAGATTTAAAAGCGTCGCTGATTACACTTTCGTTCCGAGTTGCTCCGCTTTTTTGTATGGAATGAAGTTTTTTGTAAAATTTATCTAATTCTCGTTTTAACATAAATACACAGATAAGATTGACAAACATTTGACGACTTGATTTCTTTACTATTCTTCATAAAACTCCAACAAATCGGCGAAGTAGGATTCGGTCCAACCTTCGGTGATGTTGTCGTAGTATTCGTCGGGAATGTTGGTGTGCACGAGTTCGACGGACGTTCCGGCTTTGTCGGTATGCAGTTTTATGGTTACGATGGAAGACTCGTTCTGCTCGCCGAAATACCATTGCTGAACTATTTTTTTGTTTGGCTCAAATTCCAAATTTATGCCGCTAATGCTGCCGTCCCACAAAGAGAATTCCGTGCCGACTTCGGCAGACATTACAGCAGGTTCGCCTGTCCAAAGGCTTATGGTTGAAGCGGTTGTGAGCGCTAAATATATTTCTTCGGGTGTTGCCGGAATGCGATAGTATTTCTTAAACGTGCGCGCCATGCTCTGTGATTTTTCTACAAATTTAAAAACATTTTTGAAATTTCAACCCAAAAAACTCAAAAGCGCGAGGCGGTAAGAGTCCAATCCGAAACCGGAAATTGTGCCTTTGCATATGGGTGCAATGTAGGAATGGTGTCGAAATTTTTCGCGTGCAAATATTTGAGAGATATGCACTTCCACCACGGGCGTGCGGATTCCGGCAACCGCATCGGCAAGCGCAACGGATGTGTGCGTGTAGCCGCCCGCATTGAGTATCACGCCGTTGTATATGTTTCCGGCTTCGTGCAGTTTATCAATCAGCGCGCCTTCGTGATTGGACTGAAAATAATCTAAATCCACGTTCGGGAAACGGTTTTTGAGTTCGGCAAAGTAAGCATCGAAGGTTTTATCGCCGTATATTTCGGGCTGCCGTGTGCCCAGCAAATTCAGATTGGGTCCGTTTATGATTAATATTTTCATGGTTTTGGATTCAATTTTACATAACTCTTTGAAATTCTATCTGAAATAGTTTCATCCCGTTCCGAATGTTTTTTAGAAATTCTGTTGAAATTCAGTAGAAATTCAATTGAAACTATTTAG
>DYSM01000207.1 GCA_020718265.1 Draconibacterium orientale
ATTCCAAAGAACGCGAATATTACGAAAGCAGAAAAAAAGTTATGCGCGACGAAGAATCGATTTTGCAAACCGCAATCGAAAAAGCGCAAGAAGAAGGTGCACGAATCGGATTGGAGCGTGGAACCAAAATCGGCTTAGAAGAAGGAACTAAAATCGGCTTAGAAGAAGGAACTAAAATCGGAATTCAAAAAGCAATGGAACTGATAGCTCTGCAAATGAAATCGGACAACGAACCGCTTGAAAAAATAATGAAGTTTACGGGTTTATCAAAAGAGTTGATAGACACCCTATAACAAACCAACGTCCAAATTTGACATACTTTCGTCCGCAGGGCAAAATGCCGTCAAATTTGGACATCGGTTTTGTAAAAGGCACTATTTCAGCTTTGCTTTTACTTCACGAAGCATGATGTCGGTCATTTTGGCGAGGTCGTAGTTTGTTTTTAAACCCCAATCGCGCTGCGCCACGCTGTCTTCAATACTTTGAGGCCAACTGTCTGCAATGGCTTGGCGGAAATCCGGTTTGTAAGTGATTTCAAATTCCGGAATATGTTTTCTGATTTCAGCAGCTATCTCTTTGGGCGAGAAGCTGATACCGCCGACATTGTATGCCGAACGCGTGGACAGCTTATCGGCGGGCGATTCCATGAGCGCAATCGTAGCATCAATAGCATCGTCCATAAACATCATAGGTAAATACGTGTCTTCTTTCAGGAAACATTCGTATTTTTTGTGTTTCAAAGCTTCGAAATATATTTCTACAGCGTAATCTGTTGTGCCGCCGCCCGCTTCGGTTTTGTAGCTGATAAGTCCGGGGTAGCGCAAGCTGCGCACATCAACTTTGTAACGATTATAGAAATATTCGCACCATCGTTCGCCGGCAAGTTTACTGATACCATAAACCGTAGTCGGTTCCATGACAGTAAGTTGCGGCGTTTCGCGCGTCGGAGTCGTTGGTCCGAACACCGCGATAGAGCTGGGCCAGAACACTTTTTTAATTTCTTGTACTTCTCGCGCCAAATCCAGCACATTCATCATACTTTGCATGTTGATATGCCATGCTTGCATGGGTAAACGCTCCGCATTGCCCGAAAGCACTGCCGCTAAATGATAGATTTGTGTAATTTTGTGTCGAATTACAAAATGTATCAGGCGTTTATCGTCCATTACGTCCAACAAAGCCGTAGGACCGCCTTTCAGGTCATCGGCAACATCGCGGATGTCGGTCGCAATGACGTTATCTGTGCCGTGTACCTTGCGCAATGCCGTTACAAGTTCCGAACCAATTTGTCCGGCTGCTCCAATAACTAAGATTCTTTCCATAAACAAAATTTTTAGGGCGAAAGTACGAAAACGTTTGCGCTCTGCAAAATATTTCACGGACAGAATTTTGAATTTCGTTATATTTTTGTTGTCAAAAGTCAGAAAAGTTCAAATCAAAAAAATTAAGACCTTTTATTACCTCAAAAAAAAGCGAACTATCGCGGAACGTCCACTGAATTTATGATTTGTTTGATGACGGAATCTGTTGTGATACCTTCCATTTCTTTTTCCGGGCTTAGGATAATGCGGTGGCGCAGAACGGGATAAGCAACGAATTTAATATCATCGGGCACTACGAAATCGCGTCCGGCGATAGCGGCAGCGGCTTTGGCGGCATTCATAATATTGAGCGATGCCCGCGGCGATGCGCCGAGATATAACGCATTGTTGTTGCGTGTTTTACTGATAATTTCGGCAATATAGGTTCGCAAATTCGGGTCGATATACAGCGATTTTATTTTTTGACGGAAGTCTTCAATTTGCCCTTTGGTCAAAAAACTGTTTACGGCATCTAAATGCCCGGCACTTTTGCGGTCGTGCGCACGGTTAAGTATCTCAACTTCTTCTTTTACAGACGGATAGCCGACATTAATTTTAAACAAAAAACGGTCGAGTTGAGCTTCGGGCAAACGGTAAGTGCCTTCCTGTTCAATAGGGTTCTGGGTTGCAAACACGATAAACGGCGGGTCGAGTTTGTAAGTTGTGCCGTCCACTGTAATTTGGCGTTCTTCCATGACCTCAAACAAAGCGGCTTGCGTCTTGGCGGGCGCGCGATTTATCTCGTCAATGAGCACCAAATTTGAAAATATCGGACCGGCTTTGAATTCAAATTCTCCGTTTTTTGCACTGTAAACCGTTGTGCCCGTAACATCGGACGGCATAAGGTCCGGCGTAAACTGAATGCGCGAAAAATCTGCCGCAATACTTTTTGCAAACAGCTTAGCTGTAAGAGTTTTGGCAACGCCAGGCACACCTTCGATGAGGATGTGTCCGTCTGCCAAAAGTGCTATCATAATTTGGTCAATCATTTCGGGTTGCCCCACAATGACTTTGCCGATTTCGGTGCGAATTTTTACGGCAGCTTCGTTGAGTTTGGCTAAGTCTATTCTGTTTTCAAAAACTTGTTCGCTCATTGGGTTTATTTTTCTTGTTGATAATAATCTTCGATGTATCCGCTGAATTCGGAAAGGGTTTTGTCTGAAATTTGTTCAATTTTCTCAATAGTTTCTTGCAAACGGATAATGCGCTGAATGGTTTCGGCGCGCGCACCGGTTTTTTCAGCAAGGCTATCGGCATGTTCGGCTTTGATGTCATCTTTGTTCAAATAGTAATGTTGTCGCAGGTGTTCCGTCCAGTAATTGTATTTCTTTTGTGCGATATTTTTGTTATTTTTAGATTGAAAATACAAGCGTCCGACAGTTTCGGCAAACTCTACAGTGGTGTTTTTCAACGGATTAATGACAGGAATAATGCGTTGCCGACGTTTTGCAGTAAAAATTGTGTAAGCAATTAATAAAAAAAGTGCAATCCGATACGCGTTGCGCAGTCCGGCGTTTTTGAGCACATATTTCAGGTGGCTTTGTTCGGTGGTTTGGTTCGGTTTGTAATATTCGTCCCAAAGTACATCGTAATCAGGCAGATACGACAAGCATTTGAAGGCATACTCCTCGTTACGTTGCGACACCATTGCGAAATTCGTAAACATTTCGGGGTGAAGATGAATGTAAAATGCGCCGTCGCCGTATTGTCGTTTTATGAAAATAGGTTTACCCAAATCATTTACGCTCAGAATTTTAAAACTTAAAGAGTCGTCCTCAAGTAATTCAAAACCGGTTTCTTCATCGGTTTCAAAACTAAAATAACGTGTGTTGTATGTTTTTTCAAATTTATAGTCTTTTTTTTGTTTAAGCGATTTGTTTGTAAAGTTCAGATTTACAGTATCATCCGAAGCCGTGAAGGTTGATTTGATATGCAAATTCAACTCACTTATCAGAAACGGCGACAGTTCGTAAGTTCCTATAAAAATATGATTGCCTTCGTCTGCATAATTCAACAGCAGTCGGGCTTCGTTGTCTGTGGGTGAGAAGTTGTCAGTCAGGAAGATAAGGTTCGTTTCCATCGGAAAATCGTAAGACGATTGTTCGTAAAGCGAACGGTCTTCGGTGCGCACTTTTTTGCCGGCAAACAAATCGGGCAACGACTCGTACAACGCGAATGTGCCGTAAGGTTCTTTTTTTTCTTGCTCAAAATACATCGTCCAGTCCACAGGTTTCGGGCGGTAAATTTCCCAAAAAACCATGCCTGCAACTATCAGTATCAGAACACTATAGTAGAATATATCTTTCTTATTTTTCATTCAAATCTTTATAAACTTTTTCAAAAACAGAATACGTCGAATCAAATTGCGCTTTGTTGATGTCAAATTCGCCGTACCACACATACTCATACGTGCGCGTGAGCTGCGTAAAATGGTCGAAATGGTTCGATGCGCGCATTTCTCTGAAATAATCGTGATTTGTTTTATCTGCCTTCCACTCAATGAGTTGGTTATTGTCCAATGTTTTCAGCAATTTCAGATACGCATAACGCACGGCTTTGCGGAAATCGCCTTCGCGTATAGCCTTCTGTATCATGTCGTTGATATCTAAGCTGTGAATATTTTCATCGAAAACCTCAATCTCTGACGAACTCATTTTTTTGTTGCGCAGAAAGAGTGTATCGTATTTGTATCCAAGTAATTGCATCAAAACGACAATCAAAATCAGAACCAACACGCCGTAAAAAATCCACGCCGTCAGACCGCCTTCGCTGACCTTAGTGAAAAAGCGCGAAAGCCAATAAAACAATCGGTCGAGCAGATTTTCCGGCGGTTCGGCAAATTTTCGATTGTAATTGAAGGCTTCATCGTCGTAAAGTTTTTTGACTTCGTCGGAGGTTCGGACTTCAATTTTACTGTCGGTATCATACAAGTGTTTTTCTTTTTGGGCAAAAGATTTTATACTGAATATCAACAAAATAACAGTTACGATAAGGCTTATGCGATATGTACGTGTGCGTTTTGGCATTAAAATTTTCGGTCTTTATCGGTTGAAAAACGGTTGGTTTGATTTTCAAAATCGAAACGGTCGGTGCCTTTTTCCGATTTTTTGCTGCGCTCCTCGTTCGCGCGGGCATCGTTGCCTTTTCTGTGGACTTCCTTTTTAATATGCGTCGGTCGGTCGGAAACAGAGGTATGTTCGGCTAATTTGGAATGAGAACTGTCGGCGTAAGAATAGTGGTCGCCTGTCGCTGTTCGTCCTTTGAGATAGAAACTAACGACTTCGCTCATAGCAATTTGCGGGTTTGCTTTGATGTAAGCTATGGAAAAATTCAAAATCAAAGCGGCGGCGACTGCAAGCCTTAATACATTGAATATAAGTGTGTTGATTTCGAATCCGCTTCCGTAAGGTATCAGTTCAAACATAAATGTAAAGAACGTGAGAATCGCGGCAATAATTCCGAGCACAATGGCTTGCACGATTGAAACGGCAATAATTCCGCCCAAATATTTCTTAAAATCGCCTTTTGAAAAATAGGCTTGCGTTGCAGCAAAGGCTTCTTTGAACGGAAGTTTTCGGACAGCACTTACAATTTGAATGTTTAGCGCGAAAATGAAAACTGCAATCCCGATGATGTCCGTAATCCAAAATGCTGCAGTCAGGATGAGTGCCGAAACAATGTAACTTGCTTTCGTTGAACGGAATAAACTTTTGCCAATCGCAACAGCTTCCGCGTACCGCACGGGCACATCGCGTTTGCTTTGCGATACGATTACGGCTCCGATAACGCCGGATGTAAGTCGCGCAACGCCCAGCCAGAGCACAAAATCAGCCACAAGAAACAACCAAGGATTTGCAAACGGAACCGACACAAAAATTAAGCTGATGTGAAAAGCCGTTACCAAAACGAAAAGCGGGAAAGCTCTGCGCATCAGTATTTTAAAGACGGTTCCGCCATTTGTTTTCAAAAAATGAAAAACTTCTGTGGGCACGCCTTCCTGCGTAGGTAATACTGTATTTTGCGGAGCTTCCGTCATTCTGTTATTTTTATTTAAATTGATAT
>DYSM01000208.1 GCA_020718265.1 Draconibacterium orientale
CGAAATTTCGTTCCGAATGTTTTTGGAAATTTTGTAGAAATTCAATCGAAATCAACTACAAAAAAAACAACTGAATGACTACTTTTTGACCATTGAATGACTATTAAATGACAAAACGTTCGTTTGAAAAAATGACTACAACATACATGAAATCAAATATTTAAACGTTTTCTTACAAGCACTATTTAATATTTCATATTTCGAAATTTGCTTACTTTCCGATTACAAATTTATCGCCGTCTTTTACTGCAAATGTATTTTCAAAAACTTTTCGCGCTTCGGCTTCCATACCGTCGTTATTTTTGTATCTGCTCGAAAAATGCCCGATAATGAGTTTGCCGACATTTGCAGCTTTTGCAATTTTCGCAGCTTGTTCGGCGGTAGAATGCCCCGTGGATTTTGCAAGTTTTTCGTCTTTTGCGGTAAAAGTGGCTTCGTGGTACAGCAAATCTACATCTTTTAATATCGGAATAATAGATTCAAGATACTGAGTGTCCGAACAATACGCATACGAAACCGGCGTCTGACCGGGAATTGTAAGTTCGGAATTCGGAATAATTTCTCCGGATTCTAAAACCAAATCGGAACCGTTTTTTATCGAGACAATTTCCTTTACATTCAAATTATACTTTACAATTGCATCTTTTCGGATATTGACTTGCTTTGGCTTTTCTTTAAACAAAAATCCGCAACAAGGCAAACGATGTTTGAGCGGAAACGAAGTTACCGAGAACGTATTTGAATCCAATATAACTTGCGGTTCCTTGAAATTCAACGGATTAAATACAATTTCATAAGCAATTTCGTGCATGTACAAAACGGCATCGAGCATTGGTTTCAGGCGCGCATCGGCATAAATATTTAGTGCTTGTTTGCGCCCGAGCAACGAAAACGTTGAAAGCAGTCCGAACAATCCAAAAAAATGGTCGCCGTGCAAATGACTGATAAACACGTGATTAAGGTGCATGAATTTTACGCCTTCTGTCCGAAGTCGAATTTGTGTACCTTCGGAACAATCAATCAAAAAAAAACGCTCATGTATGTTGAGTACATGCGCGCTTGCAAATCTTTTTATGGTCGGAATTGCGGAATTACTGCCTAAAACGGTGAGAGTAAATGCCATGAATTAGGCTTCCGTCATCGTGTTTATCTCATCGGCTGCCTGATCCAACGTGCCTGTAATTGTCAGGACTGAATCCAATTGCGAAATTGAGATAAGACGTTCGACAGAATCTTGTAAGCCGGTAAGAACAAAACTTCCTTTTGCATTTTTGCACAAACGGTTTGCAACTAAAATGGAACTAAGCCCCGATGAGTCGCAATATTCGGTTTTGCTGAGGTCGATAACCATGTTTCGCTCACCGTTGCCGGCAATCATCACTAACTCCGATTTGAATGACGGGGCAATTGATGTGTCTAATTTTTTTGCGTAAACAGAAATCAAAGTATAATTGTCTTTTTTAGTAATCTCGAAATTCTTTTCCATCCTTGGATATTTTTGTAATGTGAATACGTGCACTAAGATAAATAAAAAGAACGAGAAACACAAGTCTCTCGCTCTTTTTTATTGACTTTATTTACGTTTTTGGTCTTCTTCCAATTTTGATTTCAATTCTGCAAGGTCAGAAATATCACCGAGCGTGGTGCGTTCCATGTCTTGAGAATTTGATTTGGATGAAGTTGTGGTTGCACGTTTTTTTGCTTTTTCTTTGTAAGTGCGCAAGTGCGAAACCATGATTTTTTTGGCTTCTTTCGAGAAATCAATTACAACGAAAGGCATTTTTTCTTCTTCAACGGCAACTGTTCCGTCTTCTTTATCTAAATGCGATGTCATGCAAACGCCTTCAACGCCGTAAGGTAAAGCAATGATAGATTCTTTATCGCCTTTGCTGATAACGGTTCCTTCATGCTCGCTTCCGATAGCGAAAAGTGTTTCAAATACGTCCCACGGATTTTCTTCTAATTGTTTGTGTCCGAGGCTCAAACGACGTGTTTCTTTGTCGATTTCCAACACAACAACTTCGATGACTTCTCCGATTTGCGTAAATTCAGCAGGATGTTTCACTTTTTTGGTCCAAGAAAGGTCTGAAATGTGAACCAAACCGTCCACGCCTTCTTCCATTTCTACGAAAATACCAAAATTTGTGAAATTGCGAACTTTAGCCGTGTGTTTTGAATCTACGGCATATTTTTTCTCAATTTTTTCCCACGGATCAGCTTTTAATTGTTTCACGCCCAAGGACATTTTGCGCTCATCGCGGTCAAGTGTCAATATTTGAGCTTCAACTTCGTCACCGACTTTGAAGAATTCTTGCGCGCTGCGCAAATGTTGCGACCACGACATTTCTGAAACGTGAATCAAACCTTCAACGCCGGGTTTAATTTCGATAAACGCGCCGTAATCAGCCAATACAACAACTTTACCTTTCACAGTGTCTCCAACAGAGAGTCCTGTGCTGAGCGAATCCCACGGATGTGGTTGTAATTGTTTGAGTCCGAGAGCGATACGTTTTTTATCTTCATCGAAATCCAAAATAACAACGTTGAGTTTTTCATCCAAATGAACAACTTCTTCCGGGTGGTTTACGCGACCCCATGACAAGTCTGTAATGTGGATAAGTCCGTCCACGCCGCCAAGGTCAATGAATACGCCGTAGGTTGTAATGTTTTTAACAATACCTTCGAGTACTTGTCCTTTTTCAAGTTGTTCGATAATTTTTTTCTTTTGTTCTTCCAATTCTGCTTCAATAAGCGCTTTGTGAGAAACAACGACGTTTTTAAATTCTTGATTAATTTTCACAACCTTGAATTCCATCGTTTTTCCGACGAACGCATCGTAATCACGAATCGGTTTTACGTCAATTTGCGAGCCGGGCAAGAATGCTTCAATTCCGAAAACATCTACAATCATACCACCTTTTGTACGGCATTTGATGTAACCTTTTATGATTTCTTCGCCTTCCAGAGCGGTGTTCACGCGTTCCCATGAGCGGAGTGTGCGTGCGCGTTTGTGTGAAAGGATTAATTGTCCGCTGCGGTCTTCTTGGCTTTCAATGTAAACCTCAACTTTGTCGCCGATTGCTAATTCCGGGTTGTAGCGGAATTCGTTCAAACTCACTACGCCTTCGGATTTGTAACCGATGTTTACCACAACTTCGCGGCTGGTCATCGCAATTACAGTTCCGTCAATCACTTCACGTTCTTGAATTGTAGAAAGTGTTTGTCCGTAAATTTTTTCTAATTCTGTGCGTATTTCAGCATTGTAAGCTTCTGCTTTTTTGGTAGTTACACCCCAATCGAAATCCATCGAAGATGCGTTGTGGTGCGTTTTTTTTTCGTTTGTTTGTTTTTCTTGAACTTCGTTCAACTCTTGTTCATTTAAAATTTCACTCATGATTTTGATTAATAAAAATTTAATTAATTAGACATTATGTTGTGCTAAAAAAAAATAACGATGCAAAAATATTACTTTTTTTTGTTTAAAGCATTATTTTTCAGAATTTTTCATAAAATTATTATGTCCGATTGACAAAAGCTTGTTCGATACACTTGGAACTGTTTTTGGTTACAAATCGGCGTATTTTGCAACGACTTCGGAAACCGTAAACGTTTGGTCGAGTATTGTGTATGGAATTTTGCCTTCTTCCAAACTTTCAGTCATGTGCGGACCAACTTTTCTGACGTAAAACATGTCTATATCTTTCAGTATATCAATAATATCGTCGTGCGAATGATTTTCGGTATGTCCGTGCGCGTGCGGCTCGTGGGTGTGCGTATTTTTGCGATATTCTGTTTGTATTACGTTTCGATTTTCAATCGTAAACACAACAAATTCAGATGCTTGTCCTGTACGTTCGGCAACATTCTTACGGTCGTTTGTGGGTATTGCAATTTTCATAACACTAAATTTTTTTTTGCAAAAATAATGTTTTTTTTTAATTCGGACAAATCTTATGGCACTAAGCCGAAATTTGATATAGTTTTGCAGCTCAAAATTTAAACATGTTTTCTTTACAAAAATTATCAAAATCCAGACTTTTTACACTTGCCCAAATACTTTTTTCAGGAGTACAACAAACACCTGAAAAACAAACATTTAGACATCATTTTTGGTATTCCGTTCTCGAAGGCGTTTTTTTAGGTGTTTTTGCGCTGAATGAATTTGTATTACTTAAAGCGTTGAAAGGTAATGAGATGCAAGTCGGATATTTGTTTCAATTCGGAGCAATGGTTTTGCTGGCTTCGTCTGTTTTAAACGAATTGCTGCGCAGAGCGAAAAACAAACGAAAAACAGTGATTTGGGCAGCCGTCATTACGCGAAGTCCGCTGTTGTTTGTGGCATTTTTTCCGTCGTTTATCGGCTCTGAAAACACGCTTATTTGGACTCAACTTTTCTTGCTCATATTTTTGATTTTCAGCTTTACGAATCCGCTTATCATGCCGATAATCAACGCGTTATTGAAACAAAACTATCGACATGAAAACTACGGAACTTACTATGGATATGCTTCCGCAGCAAGCAAAATTGTAATGCTTATCGTAACCTTCGGAACAGGTGCACTCTTTGATATTCAACCACTTGCGTATCATTATGTGTATCCGTTTCTGGCAGTAATCGGAGTTTGGTCGGTTTATATTTTAATGAAAATTCCGTACGAAGAACCACAAAAATCTGATTTCGTTCCGCGACTTTGGCAGTCCGTTCGAGATTCGTTCGGGCGTATGGTTCTGATAATGAAGCGAAACCGCGCATTTTTTGACTTTCAGGCAGGCTTCATGTTTTACGGCATGGCTTGGTTGATGTGTGTTACAGTGATTGCAATATTTTTAGAGAAATCATTACACTTAAGCTATTCGGGCATTGCATTTTACAGAAATTATCATACGCTTTTGACTATAGGAATTACGCCTTTTTTAGGTAAACTTTTGGGCAGAATTGACCCTCGAAAATTTGGAATCTACACCTTTTTAACAATGTTGCTTTATTTGGTTTTTATGTTTTTAACCGATTTTTTTCGATTCAAAACGAATCTTATGGGCATTGAAATATATTGGATGATGTTGATTGCCAACACGTTTTACGGATTTTTCGGCGCGCTCATGGGTTTACTTTGGAATATCGGTTCGGCTTATTTTGCAAAAGAGCACGAGATTGCCGATTATCAGGCTGTGCACTTGACGTTTACGGGTATTCGAGGTGCTGCCGCGCCTCTGATTGGCGTGTGGTTACTTCAATTTATTGGGTTTCGGGGTGTATTTTTAGCAGGAGTTACAAGCCTTTCCATCGCAATTTTGATTCAATATTTATCCATAAAAAAAAGAAAATTGAACGGAATTTTGAATTAAATTATGAGTTCAGTATAAAAAGTCATAAAGTTGAAAGTTTGTAAAGTTAAATTGCTG
>DYSM01000209.1 GCA_020718265.1 Draconibacterium orientale
AAAATCTTTTATCATCCGTGTTTCCACACTGCACACTCATTCTAATATCTTAAAAATTAGAAATTTACGCATACTTATGAACAATGTGCCGAGCCTCTGTTTATCGGTATTTAGGCTGAAGCGATTTGTTCTGAACCGCAAAAGAAGTATCTTTGTTGTGAGAATTGGTTAAAAAATTATCACGAAGTATGGCAAAAAAATACACTCAAAAAACAGCAACCGAAGAAATTCAGGAACAGTTTGGCAAACTGCCGCCGCAGGCGATTGATTTAGAAAAAGACGTGTTGGGCGGACTCATGCTCGAGCGCGGAAAAGACGTGGTCGTTCTGGATTTGCTCAAGCCCCAAAGTTTTTACGACGAAAAACATCAAAAAATTTATCGCGCCATTACGGATTTGTCCGTAAACCACAATCCGATTGACTATCACACCGTTATAGAACAATTGCGTAAAAATGGCGACCTCGAAATTGTGGGCGGACCGGCGGCGGTTGTCGGCTTGTCGTCGCGCGTGGGTTCGGCGGCGCACATTGAGTATCACTCCAAAATTATTGCCGAACGCTACATTCAGCGCGAACTTATTCGTATCAGCTCCGAAATTCAGAATCGCGCCTTCGACCACACCGAAGATGTGGACGATTTGCTCGAATTTTCGCAGCAAGCCGTATTTGAAGTGGCTTTCGGCACAGTAAAAAAACAAAGCGAACGCATCGACACCGTTATTCAAAAAGCGTTTGAACAAATAGAAGCCGCATCGTTGCGCGAAGACGGTTTGAGCGGCGTGCCGTCCGGTTTTGTGTCTATGGATAAAATTACGTCAGGTTGGCAACGGTCAGATTTAGTGATACTTGCTGCTCGACCGTCCATGGGAAAAACGGCGTTCGTGCTTTCTATGGCGCGAAACATGGCTGTGGAACACAACCAAGGAGTAGCTTTTTTTTCGTTGGAAATGTCATCCATTCAGTTAGTTAATCGTTTAATTGCCGCAGAAACCGAACTTGGCAGCGAAAAAATTCGGAACGGACAACTCGCCGACCATGAATGGCGACAATTGGAAGAAAAAACAAAACGATTGGCTAAATCGCCCATTTTTATTGACGATACGCCGGCAATCAGCCTGTTTGAATTGCGCTCTAAATGTCGAAAATTAAAATCGAAAGACAACATCAGCATCGTTATCATTGACTACCTGCAACTTATGACCGGTCCGCCCGAAACGCGCGGCAACCGTGAGCAAGAGGTAAGTATGATTTCACGCGGACTGAAAGCCATAGCCAAAGAATTGGATTTGCCCGTAATTGCACTCTCGCAGTTGAACCGTTCCGTCGAAATGCGTTCCGGCGACAAACGCCCGCAACTGTCCGACTTGCGCGAATCCGGCGCAATTGAGCAAGATGCCGACATTGTAATGTTTATCCACCGCCCCGAAAAAATGGGCATTACCGAAGATGCTGAAGGAAATTCGACCAAAGGTTTGGCGGAAATTATTTTGGCAAAACACCGAAACGGCGCGGTTACAGACGTTGAATTGCGTTTCCGCGAACAATTTGCACGCTTTGAAGAACCGTCGGGCAGCCTCATGGGACTTAGCGACGGCGGAGGCGGCGGCATCACTTTGGGCTCAAAAATGAACAGCGATGAAGATTTTTTTGCAGGAAACGAGTTCGGGGTACCGAAATTCGAAGATAAAGCACCATTTTAGGAAATATTGTATTTGATGAAGAAACAGTTTAAAGAATTGATATTAAAATTGTTATGTTTTCAAAAATAAGTAATGTCATTTAGAACCAAACAATCGTCAAGTGGAAGTCATTCATCGTTTCGGTGTCAATAAATCTCCGCAGAAATTGCAAATAAAACCAAAGAGTCTTTTCAATTAATCCTTGTTAGAAAACTCATAACTCGTTGAACTTCTTTAAAATATAAAAAAAATTCAGCTTGAATATTTTTGAAAATTCGATGGAAATTCCGTAGAAATTTAATAGAAGCGGAATAAAAAACTTCGAATGACATTTTTTTGACAAAACATTCGATTGAAAAAATGACAATAAAATTCAGAATTTCAAACGTTTACACGGTTTCTAACAAACACAAATTACGCAGAAAATCAAACAGGCAAGATGCTTACCGCACTTGCCTGTTCAATTTTTCGACCATTTTATGCCGATTGGTTTATTTTTGGTATGTGCTCAAATCTTTCAATTCGGAATGTTCGATGTAAACAGCTTTTTCGCGGTTTTGTGCTTTCACGCGTTTTACGAACAAAGCGGTAACTTTCTCAAATTCGTTGTCGCGCATGGTGTCGCCCATCAAAATATAGCCGATAATGATGTTTCCTGCCATTTCCACAAGGCGGCGGGCGTGGAAATCTAAGTAATCGTTATGGCTTTCTTTATTGTTCACTTCATTTACAAGCTCCAATGCTTTTTCGTATTCGGCGGTCATGGCAATTAAATCGCGGCGAATGTATTCTAAATCGGGGCGATATTCGCGCGCTTCGTAATCGCGGATAGATTTCAGATACACGCCCGTGGTTACGCCGCGTATGGCTGCCACAACCTGCAATTGCGATGTGCCTTCGTAAATATTCGTAATGCGGGCATCGCGGTAAAGGCGTTCAATCGGATAATCTTTCATAAAACCCGAACCGCCGTGAATTTGCAGCGAATCGTAAGCCACTTCGTTGCAATACTCGCTGGCAAAGAGTTTGAGCAGCGGCGTGTAAACATCGGCTAATTTTTGATAATATTTTTGCTCCTCACGTTCTTCTTTTTCGAGTTTACGTTCGCCCGAAATGTGGTTATAGGTTTTGTAAACATCAATATATCTGCAAGTTTCGTAAAGTAATGAGCGGCTTGCTTTTACTTTCAGTTCCATGTTGGTAAGCATTTCGTAAATTGCCGGAAAATGGATGATTGCTTTGCCGAATTGTTCGCGTTCTTTGGCGTATTTCAAACCTTCTCGGTATGCGGCTTCGGCAATTCCGACCGACTGTGCACCCACGCCCAAGCGCGCGCTGTTCATGAGCGACATCACGTATTTTATCAAACCCATTTTGCGGTCGCCGACCAATTCAGCTTCGGCATTTGTAAACACAAGTTCGCATGTGGGCGAGCCTTTGATACCGAGTTTGTTTTCAATACGGCGCACGACCATGGTTTTTGGGTTTTTGTCGTAAATAAACATCGACAAGCCGCGTGCATCCGTTGTGCCGTCTTCCGAACGTGCTAAGACTAACGAAATTTCGGCGTCGCCGTTGGTAATGAAGCGTTTAACGCCGTTGAGCAACCATTTTTTGCGTTTTTCGTCGAAATGTGCGCGCAACATAACGGCTTGCAAGTCGGAGCCTGCATCGGGTTCGGTTAAGTCCATTGCGGCATCGGCGCCTTTATTGAAACGCGGCAGGAACTCCTTTTTTTGTTCTTCGGATGCAAATTCGTGAATGGTTTCGGCGCAATCCTGTAAACCCCAGATGTTTGCAAAACCGGCATCGGCTCTGGAAACCATTTCGCCTGCCATGACGTACGGCACGAGCGAAAAGTTCAGTCCGCCGTACACGCGCGGCAACGACATGCCGATAAGTCCGGCATTTTTGAGCGCGTCGTAGTTTTCCTGCGTTCCGCGTGCGTATTTTACGCGTCCGTCAATGACTTGCGGTCCGTCGTGATCCACCGATTCCGCATTGGGGCTGATAATGTCGCCGGAAATGCCGCCCACGATTTCGAGCACTTTTTCGTAACTGTCCACCGTGTCTTCAAAATCCACGGGCGCGTAGTCGTAAGTGTCTTTGTCCACATAATTGTTTTCTTTTAAGTCCACAATTTTTTTCATCAGCGGATGGCTGAGATGGAATTTTAAATCCTTATTATCTGTATAGAAATTTGACATTTTTTCCTAACTATTAAATTTGAATATATACTAAAAATGTGTTAATTTGATAATGTTCTAATTTTCTTATTCAGAGTAAATTATACAATTTATTAAGTAAAAATTTTATCCGTTTAAAGTATAAATGAGTCCGGTCTAAAAAGCCTGTTTTATTTCAGCTAAACAATTTAGACCTTTGATTATCAATACGTTAGAATATGTTTTATAATTTACTTAAAATGCTTATTATCATCAATTTAACTTTACCAACTTTCAACTTTATGACTTTTTATACTGAAGTCAATCTTATTTTGAATTTTTCTTGTAAGATTCGATAATTTTCGGAATCACATCCGCAACATCGCCCGTGATGACGTAGTCTGCAATTTTATTTATCGGCGCGTCGGGGTCGGTATTAATGGCAATAATCATAGCGGATTCTTCCATGCCGGCGGTGTGTTGCACTTGTCCGGAAATTCCGCAGGCAATATACAATTTCGGTCGCACGGTTGTGCCGGTTTGTCCCACTTGGCGTGCATGATCCGCGTATCCGGCATCCACTGCAGCGCGAGATGCGCCGACTTCGCCGCCCAAGACAGAAGCTAATTCAAACAAGTGTTTGAAATTTTCTTTTGACCCGACACCGTAACCACCCGATACGATAATCGGTGCACTTTTGATGTCAATTTTTCGCGGTTCGATGTGTCGTTCAATGATTTGCACCACAAAATCGGCATCCGTAACTATTTGATTTACATCAATTACTCGAACTTCGTAAGGATGATTTTTGTTGTAAATTTCTTTTTTCATCACACCTTCTCGCACGGTTGCCATTTGCGGGCGGCAATCGGGGTTGATGATGGTGGCAATAATGTTACCGCCGAATGCGGGGCGAATTTGGTATAACAGATTTTTATACACTTTGCCTTCGCGTTTTTCTTCGTGGTCGCCGATAACGAGGCTGGTGCAGTCGGCAGTTAAACCGCTTTGGAGTGCGGAAGATACGCGCGGACCCAAATCGCGTCCGATGGAACTTGCACCGAAAAGGGCTATTTGCGGTTGTTCTTTTTTGAACAAATCTACAATTATGGTCGTAACAGGCAATGTGAGGTAGTGCTCCAAGCGTTTGTCGTCCGCAATATGAACCACATCGGCACCATAAGGAGCTAATTCTGCGGCAAAACCGTCGAGTTTATGTCCGATAACGATTGCTTCCAAACCACATTTGAGTTCGTTGGCAAGCGAACGCCCTTTCGTAAGCAGTTCGAGACTTACATCTGCGAGTTTACCTTCGTCTAACTCGCAATATACAAATATATTATTCATGTTCTTTTTTTTAGAGTATTGAGAAATGAGATTTGAGACATGAGATTTGAGACATGAGATTTGAGAAATGAGATTTGTGTATTGAGTAATGTGTATTGTGTATTGAGTATTGAGTATCAAGTAATTTTACACTATAGTTTAAGATTATTTTCAAATTTATGTATCAACACATTATCAAATTATCACATCAAATTATCACATCAA
>DYSM01000012.1 GCA_020718265.1 Draconibacterium orientale
TTTTTAAAAAAAAATGTTCTAAATTCTAAATTAAAATAGTCCTTGTAAGAAAACTCATAACATGTTGAAATTCTTTACGATATTTCGAAATTTCGTTCCGAATGTTTTTAGAAATTTTGTTGAAATTCAATCGAAACTATTAAAAAACAAAGAATGACTACTTTTTGACCGGTGAATGACTACTAAATGACAAAACATTCGATTGAAAAAATGACTACAACCTACATAAATTCAAATATTATCACGTTTTCTTACAAATACTAAAATAATACTAATATTATGAAATTCAATAACTTAAATCTAAAATCTAAGGTCTGATATCTAAAATCTCAATTCTGTTTTACGATATAAAGTTACGAAAAAAAAAACAATCCGTACGTATTTCATTACATTTTTATACTTTTACACTTTAGAAAAAATTACAGTCATGGAACCTTTTATCATATTATCAGAATTTTACAACTCAAAAACGGATACACTTATTTTGGGCGCGGAACAAAATTTAGCACAATTTGCGCTCACAAAGTCAGAATCTTCGTTTTTAAAAGCGCAAGTTGAGAAAAAGAAAGATCAAATTATCATCCAACGCTACACCACAAAATTGATTTTTGCAAATTTGAAAGACAGCAAAATCAAGAATTTACAAGAAGCCGCGCGCGTAGCCGGAAGCAAAGCAGTCGCACAAATGTCGGACAATTGCAGCGAACTCAGAATTATTGATAATCTGGACGAAACACTTGCACTACATGCCGCCGAGGGTGCAGTTTTGGCAAGTTACAAATATTTAAAATTTTACAAAGAACCCGGCAAAAAAGCGTCAAAACTGAAAACGATTTCCTTAGTTTCAAAGACAATTTCTGTCGATGAAGTTATAGAACAAAATTATTTGAACGAAGCCGTATTTTTTGCACGCGACATTGCACAAAGTCCGTACGCCGAACTCAATGCGCTGCAATTTGCCGAACTTGTGTCTGAAACAGGTAAGAAAACAGGTTTCAAAGTTGAAAATTTGACAAAAAAACAAATCGAAGCCCTGCACATGGGCGGACTTTTGGGCGTGAACCAAGGCAGCGAAACGCCGCCCGTTTTTTCCATTATGACATGGAAACACGAAAAAGCTGTGAATGCTAATCCATTGATTTTCATAGGGAAAGGTGTAATGTTCGACACAGGCGGCGTGTACAACAAACCGTATCCGCACATGAACGATATGAAACTCGACAAAAGCGGTGCCGCAGCCGTGTCGGGCTTGATGATGGCTTTGGCAAAAAATAAAATTCCCGTGTACGCCATCGCGCTTGTTGCCGCAACGAACAACGCTATTGACGCAAAATCGTACGTGCCCGGCGACGTGCTGCGTATGCACAACGGACTGTTTGTGGAAGTGATTCACACCGATGCCGAAGGACGCCTCACGTTGGGCGACGCGCTCAGTTATGCCGACAAATTTAAACCCGAACTTGTCATGGATATTGCCACGCTCACGGGCGCGGCGGCGGCAGCTATCGGCACGGAAGGTTGCGTAGTTATGGGCACTGCGCCCGATGAACAATTCAATTTGCTCGAAAAAAGCGGACACGAAGTTTACGAACGCACCGTGCGATTCCCGTTTTGGGACGAATACGACAAAAGTCTCGACTCCAATATTGCCGACCTCAAAAACATCGGCGGAAGCGATGCAGGGGCAATCATCGCCGGAAAATTCCTCGCGCGCTTTACAACATCGCCGTGGATACACATCGACATTGCCGGACCTGCGATTCTGAAAGCCACCGAAGCCTACCGAACTGTAAGCGGTAACGGATTCGGAACCAGATTGTTATATCGGTTTGTGAAAAATTATGTTGCAGGAAAGAAATAATTTTTGTAAATTGCAGAAAAATTTCAACTATGATAAATTTGGAAACAAAAAAATATCAGCTCATTTCTCGCATAATGTCATCGGAAGACGAAGTAATGCTTTCGGAATTAGAAAAATTTATGAACAAAATTTCAGTCCATTCGCAAATTTTTATTCCGATTAAGAAAGAATTATCTATTGATGAGATGATTAAAAATCAGAGGTTCAAAGGCATCGACGAAAAAACTTTTTACAAATTGGCTGATGACGTAAATGTAGAAGAGTCATTGGAAGAATTACTTAAACTTGCTTAAATGACCTATGTTTTTGATACAAATATTTTGCTGATATTTCTTCGTAATAAAGAAAACACAGTAATAGTGCGGGAAATCATAGATAAATTGAAGCCTTTCGACTTTCCGAACATTCCTGTTATTTCTGTAGTTACCATTGGAGAATTACATTCTTTGGCTTTGCAAAATAACTGGGGAACAGCTCGTATGAGTCGATTAGAACGTTTTATTAAACAATTTCTCATAGCCGATATCAATTCTGAAACAGTGATACGTAAATATGCCGAAATTGACGCATTTAGCCAAAATCGTTTAGAGCACAGACTTCCGGGGGCGAGTGCTCGAAATATGGGGAAAAATGATTTATGGATAGCAGCAACGGCTTCCGTTTTGAAGGCAAACTTGGTAACCACAGATAAAGATTTTTGTCATCTTGATAAAATCTATTTTGAGTTAATAAATATCAACATCTCTCTGTAAATCTGACAGATAAAGCATTTTTTAGAATATAATACGACGAACAAAAATATGGATTCAAAACCAATAGTCGGCATCACGCACGGCGACATCAACGGAATAGGTTACGAGGTGATACTCAAAACCTTAGCCGAAAACAAAATTCTCGACTTTTGCACTCCCGTCATTTACGGTTCGCCCAAATTGATGGCGTACCATCGCAAGGCGTTTGACAGTAAACCCTTCAATTACAACCAAATACCGAGCGGAAGCAAAGCCGAACACAAACAACGCAACATTGTAAATTGCATCGACGATAATTTGCGCATCGAACTCGGTAAACCCACGCAGGAAGCAGGAATGGCAGCGTTTCAATCGCTCAAACGTGCCGTAGAAGACCTCAAAGCCGGCGAAATAGACGTGCTCGTTACTGCACCAATTAATAAAAACACTATTTTTTCCGATGATTTCAAATTTCCCGGACACACGGAATATCTGCAGGCGGAATTTGAAGCAAAAGATGTTTTGATGCTTATGATAGGCGAAAAGCTTAAAATCGGAACCGTAACAGGGCACATTCCCTTAGATGCTGTTACAAAGGAAATTACGAAAGAAAAATTGCTCAGCAAATTGCGAATTTTGCACCGAAGCATGGTCGAAGATTTCGGAATCCCGCAAGCAAAGATTGCCGTCTTAGGTTTGAATCCGCACGCAGGCGACGGCGGTTTAATCGGAAATCACGAACAAGATGTCATAATTCCGGCAATAGAACAAGCTCGAAATGAGAAGATTATGGCTGTCGGACCGTATCCGGCAGACGGATTTTTCGGCAGTCGCGCGTATGAAAAATTCGATGTTGTGCTTGCCATGTATCACGACCAAGGCTTAATTCCGTTCAAAACCATTGAGTTTGAAACCGGCGTAAATTACACCGCAGGCTTGCCCGTTGTGCGCACATCGCCCGCACACGGCACGGCGTACGACATCGCCGGCGAAGGCAAAGCAAGCGAAGATTCGTTCCGCGCCGCACTTTACGCAGCCGTTGAAATACACAAAAACAAATTATTGTATGCTGAAATTAGCCAAGACCCGCTGAAAATCAGCCACAATAATAACAGAAGGAGCAACATTATTGAATAACCTGAATAATTGTTGAAAGAAGTGCAACTCGAACGTTATTTTCTGATTCACAATTCTTATGAATACACCGTCATTGCAGTAATTGCTGCTTTAACGGCTGCAAGAGTCTTTTACTATTTGTTTTTTTACGCTCGAATTTTACCGAAACCAAAGAACGGAATTTCGGCGAATATGCCCATTTCCCTAATCATTGCGGCACATAACGAAGCTGAAAATTTGCGTATTTTTTTGCCCAAAGTTATGACGCAAACGTATCAGAATTTTGAAGTTATTGTGGTAAACGACCGTTCGGAAGACGATACAAACGAGGTTTTGGTTGAAATTCGTGCAAAATATCCGAACTTCTATTTTACAAATATTGAAGAAAATCCGCGATTTCCGTCCGGAAAAAAACTTGCACTTACCGTCGGAATAAAAGCTGCAAAACACGAACATTTAGCGTTTACGGACGCCGATTGTTACCCCGAAAATGAATTTTGGTTGCAATCCGTAGCCGATTCATATACCTCGGAACGCACGCAAGTTGTGCTGGCTTACGGCGGCTATGCCAAAACCGGAAGTTTGCTCAACACGCTTATTCGTTTTGAAACCTTATGGATTGGTTTACAATATCTTACCTTTGCACGCGCAGGCGTTCCCTACATGGGCGTGGGGCGAAATTTATCTTACACAAAAACGATTTACGATGAACAAAAAGGCTTTTCCGGACATTATCATTTGCACTCCGGCGATGACGATTTGTTTGTAAACAAAGCCGCCAATCGCAAAAATACCGCAGCAACTTGGCATCCGAACAGCCGAACGCGTTCGGTTTCCGAAACCAAATTTGCCAATTATGTATTACAAAAAGCAAGACATTTTACAACATGGAAGCACTACCGATTTTTGCATAAATTACTGTTGGGCGGCGAACTTTTTTCGCGCGTACTATTCTATGCCGGACTGATTTTTGCATTCGCATTCGGAATTTCTGCCGGATATCCGCTGTCTTTCCTGGGGTTTATGTTGATAATTCAATACACAGTTATCGGCTTGGCTGCCAAACGCTTAGGCGAGAAAGGCGTTGCTGTTTTCGCGCCGTTGTTCGATATTTTGATGCCTTTTGTGCATTTGCGTATCAGCATAGCCGGCATGTTTATTCGTAAACGTAAGAAAAAGCGATGGAATTAGAGAACGAAAATTTTTCGGAAAAAGCCAAACGCGACTTTCAGCTTATACAGAAAGCAAAAGACGGAAATACTCGTGCCTATGCCGAACTGCTTGATTATTACAAAGAACCGCTCTATTTCATGTTGTTCAAAATGGTCAATAACAAGGAAGATGCCGAAGATTTAACGCTAGAAACCTTTGAAAAAGCATTCCGAAATTTGACTTCTTACACACCAATATTCGCATTTAGCACTTGGTTATTTAAAATTGCAACCAATTGCGGCATCGATTTCATTCGTTCGCAACGTAACCGCGCGCGCCGTTTGAACATATATCCGTCCGGCATGACCAACGAATTGGGCGACATCACGCACGCGACATTCGAGGAGCTATCGCCAAACCCCGAAGAACATTTTATTGAAAAACAACAACATAACCTTGTGCTCGAACTCATAAAACGCTTGCCGCCCGATTACAGGCGGATTCTAACACTTCGCTTTTTTGAAGAATTATCTTATGTCGAAATTTCAGAAAATCTGAATATCCCGATAGGAACAGTCAAAACGCGCATTTTTCGCTCGCGCGAACTGCTTCAATCTATGTTTAAACAGGTCGAAAGCAAGCAGTAAACAGTTATCAGTTATCAGTAAACAGTTATAGTTACAAATTTCAAGTTTCAAGTTTCCAAATTTCAAGTTTCCAAATTACGACTTTCATGCAATTAATTCAAAAATATTTTAAACATCTTTCGGAAGAAAAAATAGAGAAACTTGCGGAGTTTTCGCGCTGTTTCGAGGAGATGAATGCCCAAATCAACCTGATTTCGCGCAAAGATATTCAAAATTTCGAGGAACGCCATCTGCTTCATGCTCTGGCAATTGCGAAGTTTATTACGTTTCAGCCCGGCACAAAAATCGTGGATATAGGCACGGGCGGCGGCATTCCCGGCATTCCATTGGCAATTCTGTTTCCGGAATCGAAATTTACACTGTTGGATTCTATGTCGAAAAAAATATCGGCAGTAAACGAAATGCTTGAAAAACTGCAACTTCCGAACGTCAATTCGGTGGTTGTGCGCAGCAATGAATACAAAGAAAAGTTCGATTACGTGCTCGGGCGCGCGGTTACGGAATTTCCGAAATTCGTAAAATCGACCCGACATTTAATAAAAGATACACGCAAAAACGCGCTTCCCGGCGGCATAATTTATCTCAAAGGCGGCGAGTTTGATGCGGAATTAAAAGAATTTCCGTCCGCAGATGTATTTTCGCTTTCGGATTCATTTAAAGAAGATTTTTTTGAAACAAAAAAGCTGATATATTTGGCTGTTTAATTTTAATTGTAATACAAGATGAAATCCGACAAAAAAGCCCTGATAATTTCCAAAGCAACCCCGGCTGAATTATCAAATCAACAAAAAACGTTCAATAAATTGACTGCGCAAATTGAAAGTTTGCAGAAAGAAATCGTATCCGAAGAAGCCAACCTGAACGACGCCTTGTTAATGTATCACGAAACGATAAAGCCTCTGCTGACCGAGCGTGCAAATTTGATGTTTGAATTTGCCATGAGCATTGATAGCGCATCAAACAGATTCAAACAAATTGCTAAACGCAAAAAGTTAATCGAAATGGTCATTATAGGCTTATGTGAAAGGGCATTTATGGACATCATACCGAACGCGGAACAAGAAGCATTTTATAACGCATGGGCGAGAATTTCGTACAAAGAAGAAACGACAAGGCAAGAAAATGTAGGAAAAAAGATGATTGCTGACCAGATGAAAATGATGTTCGATATAGAGCTTGATGTCGAGAAGATGGGCAATAATGAGGAAGAATTAATGAAATATCTATTCGGTTTTAGAGAAGAATTTTTAGAAAAATCTAATCAAAATTCCGGCGCAAAACCGAACAGAAAAAAAACGAAAAAACAAATCGAACGCGAAGCAATGCAAAAAGCCGAAGCGGAATTGAAAGATAAAAGTGTTCGTTCCGTTTATATTTCGCTGGCAAAATTACTGCATCCCGATACGGCTTCCAACGAACTCGAACGCGCCGAAAAGGAAGAAACCATGAAAAAAGTTACTGCCGCGTATGACAATAAAGACCTTGTTGCGCTGCTAATGCTTGAAACAGAGTGGGTTCATAACCAAAGCGACCACATTTCACTATTATCAGAAGACAAATTGAAGATTTATATCAACGTGCTGAAAGAACAAGTTCGAGAGTTGCAGGCACAAAAAGAATTGCTCATGCACCACCCGCGCTATTCTGAAATGGGAAATTTTGTGTACGATTTGAAAGAAAAAAAACATGCGAATAGGTTGAAAAAAATTCTTAGAACCAATATTGAATCCTATAAAATACAAATAAAAGACCTAAGCAGTGAAGCACTAAGCGCGAAAGATTTTGACTTAAAACTACATATTTACGCTGAAGAATTTAATTATGAAGACGATGATGATTTGGTTAATTCTATTTTGAAAGATTTGATGAGGCGATAATTTTAAAATTAATTTAAAAAATTGTTTGCTGCTAAAAAAAAAAGTTCTATTTTTGCAAGCCGTTTTAATCAGCAATAAGATAAAAATATTAATACAATGAAACGTACATTTCAACCATCGAACAGAAAAAGAAGAAACAAACACGGTTTCCGTGAACGCATGGCAACCAAAAACGGCAGAAGAGTGCTCGCAGCACGTCGCCGACGCGGACGTAAACGTCTGACGGTTTCTGACGAAATGTAGGAAATTCCCACAGTTTCAATTCAGTTTCGACAAACAAGCCTCAGTGAATTATCGTTGAGGCTTGTTCTGTTGTTTGATATTTAGGCAGGTTAAATTCAAACTTTTGAACTATAATCGGGCTAAAATTACGTGAAAATTTCAAAAATAAATTATCTTTGCAGCCTTAAAATAGTTAAAAAATCAGTTTTAAAGCATGAAAAATATTCCGCTCTTCGTAAGCATCGCAGCCTTAGCGGTTGCCGTCATTGCCCTCATCGGCGCACCAACGTCCGGAAAATCGAAAAATACAACTAAAAATGTTGCTGCCGGCACTTCGGAAATGTCAATTGCGTATGTCAATTTGGACACTCTTGTGGACGCATACGATTTTTACAACGACGAAAAAACAGAACTTCTCGCATGGTCGTCCGAAAAAGAAACTTCGCTCGATTCGCGCTATAAAGCATTGCAACGCAAGGCGATGGAGTTGCAACAACAAGTGCAGTCCAACATGATGACACCCACAACAGCGCAAAAAAAAGGCGAACAACTCGGTTTTCAGGAACAAGAAATTCTGCGCGACAAACAAGCGTACGAATACGAAGCGATGGACAGAAATCAAAAAATGACCTTGACCGTTTTCGACAGCATAAAATCTTACTTGAAAATCTATAATGAAGATAAAAATTACAGATTGATTTTGGCAAACGACACGCTCGGAACATCCATTCTGTTGGGCGATGAAGGCATGGACATTACCCGCGAAGTGCTTGACGGACTGAACAAACGTTACCGTTCAGGAAGTTCGAAAAAAGATACGACTTCTGTAAAATAATTTGTCTGAAAATTTCATAAAACGCTCCGATTCAATGTTTTCGCGAGCGTTTTTTTTTATTTTAAAAATGAACGTTTTTGAAACCTATTTTCGTCGATTTGAAGCGGCTGCGCCTTTGATTTCAACGCCGCCTGATGCGCGATTAAATATTTGCGTTACAATTCCGTGTTTCAACGAACCGAATTTACTTGCAACGTTGAAATCGCTTGTACAAACACATCAGCACACGGGCAAAGCGGAAGTTATTGTGCTGATAAACAATTCAATAACAGAAAAACCGGAGATTGTTGCTCAAAATATAAAAACAGACTCGGAAGCAACAAATTTTGTTTCTGAAAATAAGACTCAACACATTGATTTTCATATACTTTATCTCAATAATTTTCCGTCTAAACATGCCGGCGTAGGTTTAGCGCGAAAAACTGCAATGGATGAAGCTTTGCATCGTTTTGAACTAATTGGAAATCAACGTGGTATAATCACCGGATTAGATGCGGATTGCACGGTTTCCGAAAATTATTTCATAGAAATCGAAAACCATTTTGCAGACAATCCCGATACGAACGGTTGTTCGCTTAATTTTCAGCATCAGCTTTCCGGAAATGAGTTTGAACCTGCTGTTTATGAAGCTATTACAAATTATGAATTGCATCTACGCTACTTCAAACATGCAATAGCTTACACAGACTTTCCGTTCGGATTTTATACAATCGGTTCGAGTTTTGCTGTTTTGGCGGAAACCTACGCACAGCAAGGCGGCATGAACAAAAAAAAAGCCGGTGAAGATTTCTATTTTTTGCAAAAAATAATTGCACTCGGCAAATTTTCAGAACTGCGAACAGCAACGGTTTTTCCGTCGCCGCGCGTGTCCGACAGAGTACCGTTCGGAACAGGTGCTGCTGTAGCAAAAATTCTTCAAGATTCTGATAAACAATATTTTACTTACAATTTTGAAGCCTTTGAAGTTCTGAAATATTTCCGAACCCAAATTGACTTTTTTTACACAAAAACTCAAGATGTAGAGATTCACCCGACATTACTCGCATATCTGAAAACGACCGATTTTTTTGAAAATCTTGATAAAATTCGTGCAAACAGTTCAAATTTAGAACACTTCAAAACACATTTTTTTCGCATTTTTAACGCTTTCACCATCATTCGTTTTTTAAATGAAAGCAAAAATTCGTGCGATTTTCCGGCGCAACCAATTTGCGAGGCGGCAGAACTGCTTTTCAAAAAATGCGATTACCCATTGAATAACAAACTATTAGCTCTTGATTTCGTAACAATTTTACGTCAAATTGACTGTTGATAAAATGTTAATTTCTTAATATGCAGAAAATTTGAAGTTTCCGATTTTTGATGTACTTTTGTGTAAAGTTTTCTGTATAAAAAAGTTTAAAAATAGAGATGTGTATATGAAAAAGTTTTTGAACAAAAGTGTACTATTTTTTATGTTTCTGCTCGGACTTGCAAGTTGCGGAATTGAAAGTAAAATTGACAATGTTGCCGATGAATTTTACGAAAATCTAAACGAAAAGAACTATAAAGCTGCTGCTGCTCTGGCTGATACGACTGCTTTTGACAGTTTTTCCAAAGCCGAGTTTATGCAATGGTTGGAAGACCGCAATGAATATTGGGGCAGAATAAAGTCGTATAAACGTTACCTGACAAATGTCTCCGAGACCGACAGTATAACTTTAGCTCGATTCAATTATATGGTTATCTCTGAACGAGATACAGTTTATGAATTTTTGGAATTTATTGCAAAAGGTGATGATATCAAAATAATTTCTTACGGATTCAGTCCGGAAAAAGAAGACGTTACACCTACGGAAGAATCTGATTCTAAGTAAGTTTACGTTTTTTTTCGATGAAATCGGTCGGATAAAATTCAAGGTCAATTTGGTCTTTATAGATTTCAAAACCGCAAGTTTGATAAAATTTCAGAGCATTCGGGTGATCAAATTCGCAAGTATGTAAGTGTATGATTTTCTGATTATAACGTGAGCAGAAATCAAATAACGTTTGCATTAATAATTTGCCAAAACCCTTTCCGGAAAATTCAGATTCGATACCGAAATAGGCAATTTCGGCAATAGTTCCGCCAAAAATTTCAAGTTCGGCAAACCCTATCGGAACGGATTTGTGAAACACGACAAAAATGTGATTTTCGTCCAATTTTTTTTGTAATTGATTGTTTGACAGTAAATAACGACCTGTCCACCCCCAAACTCCGCCGATTCGTGCATACAAATTGAGATAGAATTGCGTTGAAATTGCGGTCTGTTTAAGTATTTGAACATCAGGAATATCTCTGCAAAAAAGTCGAATAAACGGCGCGTCTTGGCGAAGATACACAGTTTTTACTGATATTTTTTCAAATTCTGACATAAAATATTTGAACGCAATGTAGCACAAACGTTTGAAATCTCATAATAATTATGTAAATTCGCCGAATTAAATTTAGTTAAATAATTGGTATGTCCAATTGTAACTCACAAATTTTCAATTACTTATGAACTATGATGTTATCGTAATCGGCAGCGGTCCGGGCGGATACGTTGCCGCAATCAGAGCCGCTCAACTTGGATTTTCCGTTGCTGTGGTCGAAAAAGCTGAACTCGGCGGCGTGTGCCTTAATTGGGGCTGTATTCCGACAAAATCCTTGCTAAAAAGCGCGCAAGTGCTTGATTATACAAAACATGCGAATGAATACGGGATTTTAGTTTCCGAAGCTAAACCGGATTTTCAAGCGGTAGTTGCACGCAGCAGAAGCGTTGCCTCACAAATGAACAAAGGTGTTGAATATCTGTTCAAAAAAAATAAAATTGATATTCTTCAAGGTTTTGGTAAATTGCTGAAAAACAATTTTGTAGAGGTTACATCTTCCGATAATACAAAATCGGAATTTTCAGCAAAACACATTATCTTAGCTACGGGAGCACGCTCGCGCGAATTGCCGAATTTGAAGCAAGACGGCAAGCACATCATCGGCTATCGCGAAGCCTTGACCTTGCCGCAATTGCCTGAATCAATGTTAGTTGTAGGCTCAGGTGCAATCGGAACCGAGTTAGCTTCTTTTTACAACAGCATGGGCACACAGGTTACGCTTGTGGAATACTTACCAAACATTGTGCCTTTGGAAGACGAAGAAGTTTCCAAACAATTGGGACGTTCGCTCAAAAAAGCAAAAATTAATATTCTGACAGGCACATCGGTTGATTCAGTGAGCGTTACGAACGGAAAATGTATTGTTACCGTTTCGGATAAAAAAGGTTCAAAACAAATTGAAACCGACATCGTTTTGTCTGCAGTCGGAATTTCTACAAATATTGAAAACATTGGTTTAGAAGACATTGGCGTTAAAACAGATAAAGGAAAAATCATAGTTGATGCTTTTTACAGAACAAATATTGACGGCGTTTATGCAATCGGCGATATTGTACCCGGGCAAGCTTTGGCGCATGTTGCTTCGGCAGAAGCCATTTGTTGTGTGGAAGCTATTGCCGGATTGAACCCAAAACCAATTGATTATCAGAATATTCCGAGCGGAATTTACACTACACCCGAAGTCGCTTCGGTCGGAATGACAGAGCAAGAAGCGACAGAGAAAACTATTGCCGTAAAAATCGGAAAATTTCCGTACACTGCATCGGGCAAAGCCACGGCAGCAGGCAATCGAGACGGATTTGTCAAACTAATTTTTGATGCAGAAACTGATATTTTACTCGGCGCACATTTCGTCGGACTGAATGTTACGGAAATGATTTCGGAAATGGTTGTCGGAAAATCGTTAAGTGTAACTGCTAAACAGTTGATTCACAGTATTCATCCGCATCCGACAATGTCCGAAGCAATCATGGAAGCCGCCGCAGCAGCGCATAACGAAGCAATTCACGTATAAAATTCTATTATTCAAATACTTATACTTTTAATCCAAATTTATGCCATATTTAATTTTTGACTTGGAAATGTCGGGCGATGATGCGATTGAAAACGACATCATCGAAATTGGGTGCGTGTTGGCGGACGATGATTGGAACAAAATTTCAACCTTTGAAAGCCTAATTTAC
The DNA here is from genome assembly GCA_020718265.1 of Draconibacterium orientale. GTDB lineage: Bacteria > Bacteroidota > Bacteroidia > Bacteroidales > JAADGE01 > DYOJ01. The sequence goes on from DYSM01000012.1 coordinate 12,518, forward strand.
CCTGATAATGAGGACACTTTTTCAACTCAAGCTGAAGAAATACACGGAATTTCGCTTCAGGATTTGGAAGATGCACCCATGTCTTTCGATGTTTTGGAAGCGTTTGAGCAATGGTTACGAAAAGCCTTGCGGAAAAACTCCGGCGAAGCACTCACAAACATCATTCTTTGCGGGCAAGGTGTCGGAAATGATGCAAATTTTTTGCGACAAAAATATAATTTCTTGAATATCCCTTGGCCTTTTTCTTACCGAATGCTTGATTTACTGACACTTACAACTTTGTTTTATAAGATTTTTGACAATAATTCAATCAAACGACCAAAATCATACAGTTTGTCTGCCATTTCCGAATTTTTTGAACTTGAACGTAAAGACGATACGCATAACGCCTTGGAAGATGCAGAATTAACATATCAATGTTTCAAAAAATTCTTTGAAATCGGAGCAACCATAAAAATTTCAGACTTTTCAAAGTCCTAATGAATCTTTTTTAGATTTTGAATTTAATTTCGATACACGAATGACATCACAACTCACAGATAATCACATAAAACGAATAGCCGCAAGTTTAAAAATTTCTGAAAAAAGTGTTCGCAGCACACTCGAATTACTTGAATCCGGCGCGACAATTCCGTTTATTGCACGCTACCGAAAAGAAAAAACCGGCAGCATGGACGAAGTGCAAATTGAACACATCAAACAACTTTCCGAATCGTTTATTGAACTTGAAAAACGGCGCGAAAGTATTTTGGAATCTATTGATAGTCAAGGAAAAATGACACCTGAACTCAAAAAATTAATCCTTGATGCCGGCGATATGCACGAGCTTGAAGATTTGTATTTGCCGTTCAAACGTGCTCGTAAAACGCGCGCAGCCAAAGCCCGCGAAAATGGTTTGGAACCGCTCGCCGAATTAATTCGTCAGCAACGTTCAAATTCGATAGAAAGTGATGCGAAACGTTTTCAAAATGAAGAAGTTAAATCAATTGATGAAGCCTTGCAAGGCGCGCGAGATATTATTGCAGAGGAATTGAATGAAACCATCGAAATCCGAAATTTTGTCCGCAATCGTTTTGAACGTGAGGCTGTTGTAAAAGCTTCTGTTGTAAAATCAAAAGAATCGGAAGCTGACAAATACCGCGATTATTTTGAATTTGAAGAATCGCTCAAACGCATTCCGTCTCACAGATTTTTGGCAATTCAACGAGGCGAAAATGAAGGATTTTTGCGCGTAAAAATTGAGCCCGATAACGAGGAATTAGTGTTTCAACTTGAACGAAAATACATAAAAAATAACACCCAAGCTGCTCAGCAAGTGGAACTTGCGCTCAGCGAAAGTTACAAACGTCTCATTTTCCCTTCTATCGAAAATGAGTTTAAAAAGCTCTCAAAAATTGTTGCCGATAAAGTTTCTATCGAAGTTTTTGCTTCAAATTTACGACAACTTTTACTTGCGCCTCCGCTTGGCACAAAGCGAATTTTGGCTGTGGATCCAGGCTTTGTAACCGGCTGTAAACTTGTATGTTTGGACGAACACGGGCAACTTTTGCACCACGATGTAATTTATCCGCACAAACCACAGAGTGATAAACTTACTGCGGCACAGATTGTTACGTTTTTAACAGAACAATTTAATATAGAAGCTATTGCAGTCGGCGACGGAACTGCAAGTCGTGAAACTGTTGATTTTCTTCGTACTAAGGTCAAATATAAACGTGAATTAAACGTCTATGTGGTCAGTGAGGATGGTGCATCAATTTATTCGGCATCGCCCGTTGCGCGTGAAGAATTTCCGACACTTGACGCAACCGTAAGAGGTTCAATATCAATTGGTCGCCGACTTTCAGACCCTTTGGCGGAACTTGTGAAAATTGATGCAAAATCTATCGGTGTCGGACAATATCAGCACGATGTGGACCAAAAAGCATTGCGCGAATCGCTTGACCGTGAGGTTATTAGTTGCGTAAATCTTGTTGGTGTGGATTTGAACACAGCAAGCAAACATCTGCTCACTTATGTTTCGGGACTTAATGCAGGTTTGGCACAAAATATTGTAAATTATCGCACCGAAAACGGAAGTTTTAAAGCAAGAACCGAGTTGAAAAAAGTTGCAAAACTCGGACCCAAAGCCTTTGAACAAGCCGCCGGATTTTTGCGCATTCGCGACGGAAAAAATCCGCTGGATAACACCGCCGTGCACCCGGAAGCGTATCCCATTGTTGAGAAAATGGCTAAAGATTTGGGCGCAGATATTCGCGATTTAATTTCTAAACCGGAATTGCGTAAACAACTCATTTTACAAAAATATATTACACCCGAAATTGGCTTGCCGACTTTACAAGATATTATGAATGAGCTTGATAAGCCCGGAAGAGACCCGCGTCCGAAAATAAAACCGTTTGAATTTGCCGAAGGAGTTCGCGAAATCGGAGACCTTACACTCGGCATGGAATTGCCCGGAATTGTTACGAATCTCACGGCTTTCGGTGCCTTTGTTGATGTGGGCGTAAAGGAAGACGCTCTTTTGCATATTTCCCAAATCACAAATCGTTTTATTAAACATCCCGGAGAAATTTTGAAAATTCATCAATATGTAAATGTTAAAATTCACGAACTGGATGTGTCGCGTAAGCGCATAAGCCTCACAATGTTAGGCGTAGTTCAGGATTAACAGAAAAGTGCAAACCGAAAACGTTTGCATTTTTCGTTTTTTTTTGCAAAATTTTTTAGGCTAAAACAAACAAAATTTCTATATTTGCTGAATTGTATCCAAAAGATGCCGGATTTAGACATTAGATTTTAGATGAAATATATAATCACAGTAAAAGTCTAATGCATTGTCGATAGCTATTGATTAATATGACAGATACTCTAATAGAAATACAAAATTTTCAACGTAAAATTTTTGAGAATAAAACGATTTCCGAACGATTTGTAATTGGAGCGGAAACCATTGATTTTGGGAAGATTCTTGTTGAAAACAACATTAAAAATTCAATGCCTGAAATTTCTGAGACAGAACTTAAGATTGCTGTTTTCAGAAGATATTACGGAAATTTTTTTACTGAAATTGAGACAAATAACATTATAGAATCCTTAATTTTATTTCAAAATAGTCGGTTAGATAATAAAAAGTTTAATTTTTAATAAATTTCGCAAAATGAATCACGAAATATTAGCATTAGAACCACAAATTTTGTGGAAAAATTTCAGAGAACTCACGCTCATTCCGCGTCCGTCGAAACACGAAGCAAAAATTATTCAATTTATGTTAGATTGGGCAAAAGCGCGAAACTTGGAAGCGTTTACCGACAAAATTCAAAATGTAATCATTCGTAAACCTGCAACTGCCGGATTTGAAAATCGAAAGGGCGTAATTTTGCAGGCGCACTTGGACATGGTCCCGCAAAAAAATTCCGACAAAGTTCATAATTTTGAAACAGATCCTATCACGACAATTATTGACGGCGAATGGGTGCGTGCCGACAAAACCACGCTTGGCTCGGACAACGGGATTGGTGCGGCGGCAGCAATGTCGGTATTGGAATCGACTGATTTACAGCATGGTCCGATTGAAGCTTTGTTCACAATTGACGAAGAAACAGGAATGACCGGAGCATTTAACCTCGAAGCAGGAATTTTGCAAGGCGAGATTCTGTTAAACTTGGATTCCGAAGATGAGGGTGAACTTTACATCGGTTGCGCCGGCGGTGTGGACGCAAACGGTTCAACAAAATATATTGCAAAAGATGTTCCCGAAGATTCAAAGGCTTATACCTTAAAAATCAGCGGATTAAAAGGCGGTCATTCAGGCATTGATATACCTTTGCAACGCGGAAATGCAAATAAATTAATTTTCCGATTCATGCAAAAAGCTGCGCAAGAATTCAAACTGCGCTTGTCATCCGTAGAAGGCGGAAACATGCGCAACGCCATTCCGCGCGAGGCTGTGGCTGTGGTAACTGTTCCATCGGCGAAATCGGAAGCGTTTTTGGAAGCTGTAAGAAAATACGAGGAACTCATTAAGTTTGAACTTCGTGCAGTAGAACCAAACTTGGTTTTTGAAGCAACGCACAGCAAATTGCCAAAGAATGTGCTCTCAAAGTCCGATGCAAACACACTTTTTGCTACAATTCGCGCCTTGCCACACGGTCCGGTTCGCTTCTTGGACGACCAAAAATCTATACCCGAAAGCTCCACAAATTTGGGCATCGTTAAAGTTCAAAAAGGCGAAATCAGCATCGCAAATTTAGTCAGAAGTTCTTCGGAATCGCAAAAAGACGATTTAACGTGCCGTATCCTAAGTATCTTTAAACTTGCAGGTTATGAAGCTGAAACAGTTGGCGGATATCCGGGATGGCAGCCGAATTTCGATTCGCCGATTTTGGAAACCATGAAAAAAGTTTACAAGAAAAAATTTGGCAAAATTCCGGAAGTAAAAATCATTCACGCCGGCTTGGAATGCGGCATTTTGGGCAGCATTTATACAAATTGGGACATGATTTCGTTCGGACCGACGATTCGACACCCGCACTCGCCCGATGAAAAAGTGAATATTGCCACAGTCGGAAAATTTTGGACATATCTCGTGGAAACACTCAAGCAAATTCCACAAAAATCATAGTAATTTTGTTACCGAATCAAACCGCCTTTAACGAACGTTAATGGCGGTTTTTTTCCCGAAAAATAAAAGATATGACATTAAGAAAAATAGAAACGCTTGTTCGTGATTACGACAACACCGACGAATTATCGGAAAGCTATAAAATGCTGATAACTAAGGCAAAAGACGCTTTGGAGCGCGCGTATGTTCCGTATTCAAAATTCCATGTCGGAGCAGCGGTATTACTCGAAAACGGAGAAATTATAACCGCCACAAATCAGGAAAATGCCGCATACCCGTCGGGTTTGTGCGCCGAACGTGTGGCAATTTTTTATGCAAATTCGCTCTATCCGAACGTTGCCGTGTCTGCGATAGCGGTTACCGCAGCTCCGGAAATGAAACAGATTTCTCAACCCGTTCCGCCTTGCGGAGGCTGCAGGCAGGTGTTGTTGGAAACCGAAACGAGATTTCAAAAACCAATTACAATTATTTTGGCAGGCGAACACAAAATTTCAGTGTTAGAAAGTGCTAAGTCCTTGCTGCCCATGCACTTCGACGAAGCATTTTTGGACAGTTAAGACAAAATCATTCTATGTCAGAACTCAAAATTAAAGCAAAAGCACTATACAAATCAATTCGGTTTCGGATGAGTGCATCTGACAATTTTCTGTTTATCGGATTCTACAAATATTTGTATAAACCGAAAAAAGGAACTCTTTCCGAATATTTATCTCAATATTCTAAAGCTCGAAAAGGGAAATTTACAGTTGTGCAAATAGGTGCTAATGATGGTATTACACACGATCCGATTCACAAATTTATCAAACGCGACCGTTGGAAAGGCGTTTTACTTGAACCGCAAAAAGCAGTTTTCGATGAATTTCTGAGCAAAATATATCAAAAAAACGAAGGACTTCATGTGCTGAATGCCGCATTAGGCGACTCGGACGGCGAAACGTTGCTTTACAAAATTGCATTCAGCAGCGCGCGTTGGGCTACAGGTCTGGCTTCGTTTGACAAAGCAACCATACTTCGCGCATTCGACGGACACGTTCAACGCAATGCAGAAAAAGATGAAATTACAGTGCCGGAAGCTGAAAACGAGCGTATTACGGCAGAAAAAATTCAAGTCATTAGTCCTAAAACGCTCCTAAAAAAATATGAAATTGAAAATATTGATTTACTGATGATTGATACAGAAGGCTTTGATTTTGAAGTGATTAAGATGTTTTATGATGCAGAAATTCGTCCATCGTTAATTATTTACGAACATTCGCATTTTTCACCGCAAACTAAAACAACTTGCGAAATATTTTTGAGGCATCGCGGCTACGCTTTGCAAGTTTTCGGAGGAAATACAGCCGCTACATTTATTTAAAAAAAATATCTATTTATCTGAAAGTCAAGCTATAAGCGATTGCAGGAACAAAACCCGATACGGCAATAGATGTCGGCGTAATCGTATGTTCGTATAAATAATTTGTCGGGACAACGTATTGATTGTCAGATGTTTCTATTTTATTAAAATTGACTGAAATCACATTACGCCGTCCGTATAAATTATACACGGAAAATATAAACTCGTGCTGAAATTTTGCCGTTTCATTTTTGTTAAGTTTTAAGGTTGCCGAAATATCAAGTCTATGATAATCAGGCAGTTTATCATTGTTTACGGATTTGTAAAACGGAATCGTGTAGCCCATGTAGCTGTAAAAAGCTGTGGGAGATGAAAATCTCATGCCCGATGAAAAAGTCCAATTTCCCGTCAAATTCAACCTTTTCGAGACCTGATACATCATATTTGCATTTAAAGCGTGCGGGCGGTCGAACGTTGCGGGGTAAAATTTATCGGAGTTAAAATCCTTTGTTTTTCGGTAAACGCGTGAGTAACTGTATGATAGAAATGTTGTTAAATCGCCTTTTTGTTTAGATACCGATAATTCCAAACCGGCGGCTTGTGTTGTTCCGAAACGCAAATCGCCTTCAATATACGGATTCAGCAACATACTTGCATGATTTTCGTATTCAATTTGGTTTCTGAAATATTTGTAAAATCCTTCCGCAGAGAACGTTAGCTCATAAAACTTTTTGTGAAAACTCATCGAAAACAAATCTAATTTCTGCGGTTTAATGTTCGGCGAACTTGGCATCCAAACATCCAAATTGGTAAACGGACTCGAGGAATTGGATAATTGATGTATGTTTTGAACGTTGTGATTGTAACTTATTTTGAAAATGACGGTTTTTCGAGGAAAAACAGATAAATTAAATTGCGGTTCCAAATTCAGATACGATTTGATAATGCCTGATTCGGTGTATGTTGTACCAATTTTGTTGTAGTTTTCATCAAAAATGTATGACACATTTGGTCCGCGATTGTTCCACAAAACTGCCCGAATTCCGTAATTTAAAAGCAATTTATCGTCTGATTTAAACTCGTTTCCAAAATAAATTATGAGTTCGGACGCTTTGGATGGCGAAATAATTTTAGAAAAATATTCTAAATTCAAGTTTCCCGGATTGAACCCGTAAATGTTAAAATTTGCACCAAACTTTGTAGTTGATTCAGGCGATTTAAAAAATGTCAAGTCGTATTTGAAATTTAAGTTGGATATGCGGGAGTTCCAATATCTGTCTTCTTGCACGGAGGTGTATAAAAAATAATTGTAAGCACTTGTAAAAATAGTCAAATTTGAGAATAATTTATCGGAAAACAAATGATTCCAACGCAAAGTTGATGCAAAATTACGCCAAGCAATTGCACCATAAATATTTGATTGTGTGTTATTTGTAAAAAAATCACTGCCGTTGAAAATTGAAAAATAGAGTTTGTTTCGCGTATTTAGTTTGAAGTTTAACTTTGTATGAAAATCATAAAATTTCACATCCGATTTTTTTGACATTTTTTGAAAAATATAATTCACATGCGATTTTCGTAAGTTTACCAAAAATGTAACAGCTTCTTTTTTCAACGGACCGTCAATAGCATAAGATGACGTAAACGGAGAAAAATTTGCTGAAAATCCGATTTTTGTTGCGTGTCCGTCTTTTATTTTAATGTCCGTAACCGAGGAAAGTCTGCCGGAATAAGAAATCGGGAACTCGCTTTTGTAAAATTTCAAATCGTTTATGGCATCGGGCGAAACCGCCGAAAAAAATCCGAACAAATGAGACGGATTGTAAATCGGAGCTTCGTCAATAAAAATCATATTTTGGTCTTTGTTGCCGCCTCGTGTAAAAAAATAGACCGAGCCATCGCCAAACGCATTCACGCCGGAAAACAGTTGCAATGATTTGTTCAAATTTGCTTCGCCTCCCAATCCTTTGTTATTCGATATAATTTTTGAGCTTAACTTATTGTTTGGCAATGCGTTGTGTGAATTTTCGTCTTGAGTTACGACAATCATTTCAAAATCGATCTGATTCGGGCTAAGTTGTTTTGAAATTTGAATATTTTTTGTTAGTTCAATATGTTCAGTTTCTACGTTATAGCCTAAATGTGAATAAGTTACATCATAAGTTCCAAACGACACGGAAAGCGAATAAAATCCGTAAGCATTTGTCGTTGTGCCTTTTAGCGAGTTTGCCAGATACACGTTTGCACCAATGAGCACCTCGCCCGTTTTATTGTCTTTTACAAATCCGCTCAAGGTTGCGACATTTTCCGGCTTTGGGTCAGGCTTAATAGTTTCATTTACAGGTTGTTCCGTTTTTTTAGGTTTCAGTACGATTTGTTTTTCAACAACAATATATTCGACCGAAATTTTCGGAAAAAGCATCTTTAAAATCTCGGAAATAGGTTTGTTACGTGCGACTAAAGTTACATTTTGAGTTACATTTATCTGTTGAGAACTGTACGTGAAAATCAGATTTCCTTTGGTTGAAAGTTCGGTCAAAACCGAAGAAAGTTTTTGATTTTTGGCAACAATCGTGATTTTCTTAGACAAATCAACCGTTTGAGCCTGAGTAGTTTGCAGATTTACAAAAATAATAAAAAACAATGCACTCCCGAAAATTTGCAATTTTGTCAGATTTGGAAAACGAAATCTTTTTTTGTTCGGAAGTCTAAAAAACATAGTATTTTCTTATTTTAAATCAATAAAAGTCAATGGATTAGCCGTTTTTTCAACAACCTTTTCCTTCAATACTGTATATCGTGCCGTTTTTTGTAACTTTTATATCTAACAAGGTTTGCAAAACGGACAATATTCCTTCGATGGTTTGGTCGTCGAAACTGCTTGATATTCTGCAATTTGAAAGCTGTTTATTTCGGAGTTCAAATTTGACGAAATAGGCTTTTTCCAATGTTTTCAACACATTTGGGAGTGTTTCGTTGTCGAAAACAAATGTTTTGGTTTTCCAAGAAATGTAATTTTTGTCTTCATTTTCAATTTTGAAAAGTTTGTCTGATTTTACATCAAAATGTGCTTTTTCGCCGGCGGCAAGGCGAACGGTGTCCGAACCGTTTTCGGATTTGTAAACCGAAACTTTGCCCGATTTTACAATCACATCTGTTTGTAAATCAGTTGTTTGAACATAAAATTCTGTTCCTGTTACTTCAACGGAAACGGAATTGGTTTCGACAATAAACTTTTTTTCCGAGTTGTGTTTCACTTCAAAAAAAGCTTCTCCGACTAATTTCAACTTCCTAAATTCTTTGTTAAAGTCTTCATTGTAAGTTACTTTCGACGATTTTGAAAGTGTTACGATACTGCTGTCCGACAAGGTTTTTTCAAGAATTTTGTCGGTTGAAGCAAATTCTAAATTTGTTGGCGCAACAGAATATTTTATCAAAAATCCGATTCCGATTAACAGAATCAGAATTGCGGCAAGTTTTAAAATCAAGGATTTTTTATTGCGCCGTATCGGAATAATTTTTACCGAATCGTTGCGTTTAACTATCTGGTTTTTAAAATATTCCCATTCCGAATCTACATTTATCTCCGAGATTTCTGACGGAATTTCCGTGTCCGTCAACGACCAAGTTTTTGAAAATTCCTGAAACAATTTGGCAAATTCAGGGTCGGTCGAGCGCAACGAGTTTACCAAACGGATTTCGTTTGCATCTGCTTCGTGGGTCAGATACCTGAAAATGAGTTCTGTATGTTTGTGTTCGTCCGACATTTTTTTTTCTGTAACTAAAATACACTTCAAGTGCCTGTTACCCTTAGTTTTTTTTAAAATTTTAATGTTAAAAAAAGTAAAATACTTAAATATTCTGTCAAATTTGCTTTCAAAGCCTTCAAAGCCTTTGAGATATGCGCCTCGACTGTTTTTTCGGAAATATCCAATTCTTGTGCAATTTCTTTGTATTTTTTGCCTTCAAACCGATTCAGAATAAACACTTTACGACATTTTTCAGGCAATTCGTCTAAGGTTTTGTGTATTTTTGCCTGAAGGTCTTGTTCCGCCAAAAAATCGTCCGATTCGCAGGAGTTTTGTTCAAAAATGCTGAAATCTTCGGTTTTTACAAATTTTTTATTGTCGCGCAAATAATTTAGACTTCTGTTCGTTACCGATGAATACAAGTAAGATTTTACCGATTTGGACAAATCAATTTGCGCGCGTTTTTCCCACAAATTTACAAACACATCGTGCACAATTTCTTTGCATAAGTCTGTATCTTTCAGATATTTGTATGTGAATGCACAAAGCGGTTTAAAGAGTTCTTTAAACAACTTTTCAAATTTTTCGAGTTCAAATTTTTCTGCCTCGTGCATTATTTTTTTTTA